>CAZEMD010000172.1:0-4859 GCA_964513225.1 uncultured Candidatus Bathyarchaeia archaeon
TCGGCTACGTCGACGGCCTCGCCATGAAGTACGGCGGCGAATAGCTAGAACCTCACCTTGTCGTAGAACCGCCACGAGCCCATCCTACGGTTCCGGGCGAGGCTCAGGTAGAAGCTGAGCCACTCCAGCTCCATGAACAGGGTGAACGGGGTCATCAGCTCGTCCACGACGAGGCCCTGGCTGTCGTACTCTAAGCACTTGACGCCGTTGCCCCTGCTGAACTCGATTATCTTCTCCTCTAGTCCCCGCTGGTCTCCTCTGCCGCGGAGGAAGATGGCCGCCGTGCCCTCTGTGAATATCTCCAGTGCGCCGTGCCTGAACTCGCTGTAGTCGATGGCCGTGCCGTGTATCCAGCACATCTCCATGAGCGTGCTTAGCATGTACTGGTATGCTAGGCCCCAGTTTATTCCTCCGCCGAGCACGAAAATCTCGTCATGGTCTTTGAGATCAAGTCCTTGCGTCCTCGCGGTTTCCTTGGCTGCGGGGATCATCTTGGGAAGCGTCTCGGGCAGCCTGGAGACGGTTTCCAGCATCCTGCCGCCTATCTCGTAGCCCTTCTCGGCGAAGATAGAGCCGAACAACGTGTACAGGCTCCCGAGCTTGCCGAGGGTGACGCCGGGGGCGTCCCACCCGAGCCCGTGTGACGCCTTGCCGTTGATTACGGAGTCCGTTTTCTGTGTGAGGCCCACGGTGACGGCTCCCCTCTCGTTGCACCACTCCACCGCCTCCACGGCTTCCTTGGTCGTCCCGCTGCTGCTTATCAGCACGGCGACGGCGTCGTCGCCTACTGCTGCGGGCCACTGATCGAGGAACATGCCGCCGCTGTACGCCTTCACAGGCACCCGGGTGTACTTGTCCGCTATGTACTCGATGGGCAACTGCACGCTGTAGCTTCCGCCGCTACCCACCATGTAGTAACGCTCGTACCCTGACAGCTCCTTCCCCAGCTCCACCAGCAGGGGCTTCTTCTCGGCGACGGCGGCGAGGGTCTCCTCGGTCACTCCGTCCTCCAGCCAGTACGGGCGGTAAGTCTCCTCTGTGAGGTAGTCTACGGGTTCACTCATCTAAGGCACCAGTTGACCGAAAAGAGGTGTGTGGTTTTAAAAACGTTTCAAGAAGGGGGTTAGGCTAGAGCTGGATATGCAGGGCTTCCTTGAGGCCCTTGTAGCGGTTCCTGATGGTTACCTCGGTGACGCCTGCGGCGTCCGCGATCATCTTCTGGGTCCGCTTCTCCTCGTTCATGACGCACGCTATGTAGAGCGCCGCGGCGGCGAGCCCCATTGGGTCCTTGCCTGCGGTGGTCTTGAGCTCCTCGGCCTTCCTGAGGATGTCCACGGCTGCCTGCTGGGTGTTCTCGCTTATGTCCACCTTGGCGGCTATCTTGGGCACCCTGTACTGGGCCTTGGGTATGGGCATGCTCAGGTTCAGCTCACGGAGCAGAAGCCTGTAGCAGCGGGCCAGGTCCTTCTTGTCGATTGTGCTCACCTTGCCCAGCTCGCGCAGGGTCCTGGGCGTGCTGGTTATCCTGCAGGCGGCGTAGAGGCTGGCGGCCGAGATGGCGCTTATGCTGCGCCCCCGGACGAGCCCCTTGTCCAGGGCCTTCCTGTAGATTACCGCGGCCCGCTCCTTCACGGGCTTGGGTATGTGGAGCTTGTCGCTGAGCCTGCTGAGCTCGGTCATGGCGTGGCTCAGGTTCCTGTCCACGCTGGACTGGTAGCTCGATCTTATGTGCCACTTCTTGAGCCTGAGCATCTGGAACATGGTCTTCGTCGGGATGGTTCTGCCGAACGCGTCCTTGCCCACCTGGCCTATCATCGTGCTGAGGCCCTTGTCGTGGACGCTGAAGCTGAGGGGCATCCCTACGCGGCTGCGGCTGTCCCGCTCGTCCTGGCTGAAGGCCCTCCACTCGGGGCCCTCGTTGATCATGGTGTCAGCCATGACGAGGCCGCATGCGCCGCAAATCCTCTCCCCGGAGCCACCGTCAATAATTATGTGCCTGCTTCCACACTCCGGGCAAACATCCTCGCTACCCTGTCGTGTATTGGGTTTTAACATCATATCATATCACTTTTTTTGAGACTGATGCGCTAGGAATACCCCGAATCCCATCGGAATATTTATTAGCGTACAGAGCAGCGATACAGCACCTTTCAGGTATATATACCTTTCGCCTATATTTACCATAGATTCGGTGAAGATGGACGTAAAATCTAGTATATAATCCTGTTTCAGGTATAGACCAAGGGTTTCAATGGTCAGAGGCCATCTCCCAGTACATCTTTGTTGACTCGGGCAACCGTTTTAACCCCTGGAGACGTGACTTCACCCATGGCTGAGATACCGACGGCCGGGATAGCGGTGCTGGGGGGCTCCACCACCATAGGGTCGGGGTTCCCCCGCGGCTACGAAGGCGTAGAAGTGATCGCGGACGACCTTGTCTTCGAGACGCCCTTCGGGCCCACGGCGCCGTTCACCCACGCCGAGGTAGACGGCAGGGAGTTCCTGTACGTGGGCTTCCACGGCATAACCCGCGGCATAAGGAACACGGAGCCGGACAGCAGCGGCGAAAGAGTCTTCTACACGCTCTGGAGGGCGGGGGTCAAGAAGATACTGGGCACGGCGCTCTGCGGCAGCACCAACAGGCTGCTGGACCCTGGGGACGCCGTGATCCCCGACGACTTCGTGGACTACACTACCAAGCGGCCCCAGATGCTCATGGCCAGCCTCCAAGACAAGGGGCTGGACGCGCCAAGGTACAGCTACAGGCTCCGCCAGCCCCTCTGCCCTGTCCTCAGCGGGCACCTCGTGGACGCCTGCAAGGAAGCCGGGTTCCCCCGGGTGTTCAAGCGGGGCGTCGTGGGCGTGGCCGAGGGGCCGAGGCTGGAGAGCCCCGCCGAGATCAGGCTCAGATACCAGAACGCCGGCATCGACGTGGTGACCATGAACATGGTGCCCGAGGTCTTCTTCGCCAGGGAGATAGGGGCCTGCTACGCGGCGCTGGAGCTGGTCTCCAACTACGGCGAGGGCCTCGTGGACCCCCGGTGGGAGGGCCAAACCGCGTTCAGCGAGTTTCAGAGAAGGTGGAGCAGGCCGGCGGCGGAGGCCCTGCTCGGCGCCCTGAAGGCCATGGATCCTGATGATGAGAGCTGCGGATGCGGCGGGCTCCGCTGGGAGAGCATCCTACTCTAGCCGATCACGTCCTTCATCAGCCTGAGGTGGTTGCCGCCCAGGATCTTCTTCACGTCCGCTTCGCCGTACTCCCTGTTCAAGAGTTCCCTGGTTATCCCCGGCATCCTGGTGACGTCCTCGAGGCCGGCTGGGGTGGATGGGATGCCGTCGAAGTCGCTGCCGAGCCCCACGTGGTCGGGCCCCACGAGGTCTACGATGTGGTCGATGTGATCCACGAGTCTCTGTAGGGTGGCTTCGTGTGGGTGGACGAAGCTGGGGGCGAAGTTCATCCCCATGACGCCTCCGTTCTCGGCGAGCGCCACGATCATCTCGTCCGTCATGTTCCGGGGGTGGCTGCAGACGGCGCGGCTGTTGCTATGGCTCGCGATGACCGGGTGCTTGGTGTGGTCGAGGACGTCCCAGAAGCCCTCGTCGTTGATGTGGCTCACGTCGATTATCATTCGGAGCCGGTCAAGCTCCTCGACGGCCTGGACGCCGAGCTCGCTGAGGCCGCCGCCGGTGCGCCTGTCAGTTACGCCGTCGGCCAGCTGGTTCCTGAGGCTGTGGACGAGCCCCACCATCCTGACGCCGAGGCGGTGATAGACGCCCAGCATCTCTATCCTGCCCTCGATGACGTCGGCTCCTTCGATGCTCAGCAATCCGGCTACCTTACCATCCTTGTTGGCCTCCAGTATCTCGCCGCTGCACGTGACTGGGGTGAGGAGGTCGCATGCCTCGCACTCCCTGTGGAACCTTTCTATCATCGTCAACGCGGTCCTGAGGGGGTGCCTGGGGGTCCTGCTGCGCTCGCTGGAGACCGCGAAGACCTGGCAGTCCACTCCTCCCTCCAGGAGACGGGGCGCGTCCACGTGGCCCAGGTTGCTTCTGGCCCTCATGCCTACGTCGCTTCTGTCGTCCCACATGGAGTCCCGGTTGCGCGTGAACTCTGGCAGGAGGCACTTCAACGTGTCGCAGTGGGTGTCCACCACCACGGCTTCTCTGTGAAGATCCATGAAACCCATGTATTATCAGACTTGTATTGCTCCGGGGAGGTATATCTTATGGCTGGTTTAATAAGCGTCAATTTCACCCCTATGGGTGTGATCTGAATGGTAAAAGTACCAGAGAACATCAGAGAAGCCTTCACCGCCACAAAGGTGATCCCCATGGCTACCGTGAACGGCGAGGGCGTGCCCAACGTCATCTACGTAGCCGTCTGGTGGTGGGAGGACGACGAGACCCTATGCGTGGTCAACAACTACCTCAACAAGACCCTCGCCAACATCAGGGACAACGGCCGCGTGTGCTTCGTGTGCTACGGCAAGGGCGGCAGCTACCAGATCAAGTGCGTGGCCGAGGAGGCGACGGAGGGGCCGCTCTACGAGAAGGCCCGGGAGTTGGCGACGAACCGTGACAGGCCGCTGCCGGGAAGGTCTGTGGTGGTCTGCAAGGTATCAGAGATTTATCAGAGCAGCGGCGGAAAAGGGGCGGGGGACAGGATAGCCTAGCTCTCGATTTTATATCACGAAGCGGCTGGGCTCCTCGTCGCGCTGCTTTCCGAGGCCCTTCTGCATGCCGAAGTCGGTGATGTCGCGGTCGTACTCGACGAACTTGGTGACCATGTCGAGGATGGTGTCGCTCATCTCCTGGAGCTCCTCCTGGGTGAACTGGCTCATGACCTCCGGGCTGTT
>CAZEMD010000173.1:0-4847 GCA_964513225.1 uncultured Candidatus Bathyarchaeia archaeon
GAGGAGGTGAAGCAGAACCTCAAGGAGGCCGTGGAGTGGCCGCTCAAGAACCCCGAGAGGTTCACACGCCTAGGCATCAACGCGCCCAAGGGCATACTGCTCCACGGGCCGCCAGGCTGCGGCAAGACCCTGCTGGCCAGGGCCGTGGCCACGGAGAGCGAGGCCAACTTCATAAGCGTCAGGGGCCCCGAGATATTCAGCAAGTGGGTGGGCGAGTCGGAGAAGGCCATAAGGGAGATATTCAGGAAGGCACGCATGGCGGCGCCCAGCATAATCTTCTTCGACGAGTTCGACGCCCTGGTGCCCGCGAGGGGCAGCGCCGGCGACAGCAGGGTCACGGAGCGCGTCATAAGCCAGCTCCTAACGGAGATCGACGGCCTCATCAGCCTCCAGAACGTCGTCGTACTGGCCGCCACCAACAGACCCGACATCATAGACCCGGCCGTCCTGAGGCCTGGGAGGTTCGACAGGAGGGTCTACGTGCCACCGCCGGACACGGCTGCCAGGCTCCGCATAATGGAGATAAAGACCAAGGACATGCCCCTGGACGAGGACGTGAGCCTTGAAGCGCTGGCCAGACGGATGGACGGCTACTCCGGAGCAGACATAGACTCCGTGGTGCGGGAGGCCGGGCTCTACGCCCTGAGACGGGACACGGAGATATCCAGCGTGGGATTCGCAGACTTCGAGACAGCCATGTCGGACATAAGGCCGAGCATAACGCCCCAGATGGAGAAATGGTACAGGGACACCCAGGCACGGTTCCAGGAGTCGGGCAAGCCGCCCATAGACATAGCGTAGTGAAGAAAGATGCAGTGGAAACTATTACCCTCGGTCATCGTGGACACCCTCAAACGGAGCGGGGCTCTCAAGTTCGAGCAGCTACACAAGAACACCAAGAAAAGGTTCAGCGATCTAAGCGAGAACGACCTCGAACGCATACTCATGAAGATGGAGATCCAGGGCCTCGTCAAGGTGTACCCCCTGCCGAGAGGCAAGAAACGAATCGAGCTGGCGTAGGGGGCGTCGTCTTGGGCGTCAAGCTGGGAGACCTTGTACAGCCCCGGAGCATCGCCATAGACGACCTCGCGGGGCGCGCCGTCGCCTTCGACGGAAACAACATACTCTACCAGTTCCTGTCCATAATCAGGGGCAGAGGCGGAGAGCCCCTCAAGGACCGCCACGGGAGGGTGACGAGCCACCTCAGCGGCCTGGTCTACCGGAACAGCAACCTCATGGAGACGGGCGTCAAGATCGTCTACGTCTTCGACGGCCAACCCCACAGGTTCAAATCCACGGTGATAAGGCAGAGACGCGAGACCCGGAGACAGGCGACCCAGAAATACGAGAAGGCGGTCGAGGAAGGCGACGCCGAGAAGGCGCGCCGCTACGGCCAGCAAGCCGTTCTCGCCACCACGGACATCGTGGAAGACGCCAAGACCCTCCTCACCCACATGGGAGTGCCGTGGGTCCAGGCACCCGGGGAGGGGGAAGCCCAGACCGCCTACATGGCGGCTAAAGGCGACGCATGGGGAGCCGCGAGCCAAGACTTCGATTCACTGCTATACGGCGCCCCGCGCCTCATAAGGAACCTCTCCATAACGGGCCGCCGCAAGCTGCCCCGGAAAAACGTCTACATAAAGATAGAGCCGGAGCTCCTGGAGCTGGAGAAGGTGACCCGAAGCCTGGGGCTTTCCAGGGACCAGCTCATAGACGTGGGCATACTCGTGGGCACCGACTACAACCCGAACGGCATCAAGGGCGTGGGGCCCAAGACCGCGCTGAAGCTCATCAAGAAACACGGGACCCTCGAAGACGCGCTGCCCCACATCAAGAACCCAGGGTTCCCCCACCCCGTCGAGGAGATAAGGCTGCTCTTCAGAAACCCGCGGACCACAGACGACTACACGCTGGAGTGGAGGAAACCTGACACGGCAGCCATAATCGGGTTCCTATGCGGGGAGCACAGCTTCAGCCAGAGCCGCGTCATGAACGCCGTAGACAAGATGAACAAGGGCTACGCCAAGACGGGGCGGAAGACGACGCTGGACCGGTTCTTCGGCTAGGTTGCATACCCTTTTCAGCCGCGATGCATTTGTCTCCGTGATCCACATGAAGGTTCTAGCCATACAGTCAAGCCCCAACAGGGATGGGTTGACGGCGACCACGGCCACCAGGTTCCTGGAGGGTGCCGAGTCGGCGGGGCACGAGACCGAGCTCGTCCACCTCAACGATCACGTGATAAAGAAGTGCAAGGCATGCGACGGGGGGTGGGGGCAGTGCAGACGGGAAGGCACCTGCATACTGGAAGACGAGTTCCAGGCCATACGGGAGAAGATAGACGACTCAGACGCACTGCTCTTCGCGACGCCGGTCTACTGGTGGGACATAAGCGAGTCCGGTAAAGCCTTCCTCGACAGGCTCAGACGGTGCGAGACGCATCACGGCTTCGCCAGGTACAAGGACAAGGCGTCTGTGGGGGTGGCCGCCGCCGGCGGAAGCGGCAACGGCGCCGCCAGGGCCCTCTATTTGCTTGAGGAGTACCTCAAACGCCTGGGCTTCAGGGCATATGACCTCGTCACCGTCACCCAGGCAAACAAGGGCCACAAGCTACCCATGCTGGTGGAAGCCGGGAAACGCGTCAGCTAGTCAACGCCGAACACGCCCCTCGTCAGGGGGCTTTCCCCCAGCCACCTTCTAAGGTAATCCGTCAGATCCTCTAGGTCCCCCACGCGGTTCAGGTAGAACAGGGTCGCCGCCCCGCCCAGCAGGTACGAGGCGCCGTAGAGGGGCATCATCTGCTCGAAGAAGAGGCCCCTCCCGAGGGTTATCCACATGGCGTTGTTCAGGACGGTGGGTATGAACTGGGCGCTGTAGGCCCCCAGTATGGTCACGGCTATTATGGGGCCTATCCTCCAGTTGGACATGATCACAAGCAGCAGCACCATGGAAAGGTTCTCCATCGCCATGTCAAACATCCCGCCCGTCAAGCCTTTGACGTCCATGAGCTCCGCGGCGTCGGGGTTGTCCTCGACGAGCCCCATGTACGATATGCCGTAGAGGGTCGTTGCCACGTCGAGCGTCTGGAGCAACAGGTACAGTGTGAGCAGCACCGTGACGAACTTCCAACGCTTCACGGTCTCCACACGAGGGTTTAGGTTATAAAGAATCAGAAACATGGTTCCATTGGTGGCGGCGGTAGTTTTATTTGACTACCGGACGTTCATCAAACATATGCCCATAGAGGACTATCTCCTCAGGGAGGAGAAGGTGCTTTTCTGGAGCGACTTCCAGGTGAACTACAGCGAGGAGAAGTACAAGGTATACATCACCAACGTCCGGCTGCTTCTCTTCAAGGAGAAAGGCATACTATTCAAGAGGGAGGAGATCATCACCGAGAACTGGGCCCAGATAACGGGGCTCCAGTTCACCGAGGCGGGCGGCATCGGCAGAAAGGGCACATTGAGGTTCTCGTGCAGCAAAGGCGAGATAAGGCTGGAGGGTCCGAGGAACGGCATGCTGGGCCTCTTCAAGGCCATACAGAGGCAGACCCTGGACCCCTTCAGCGTCAGAAGAGGAACCCCGCCCGAGGAATGATGTAGGCGGGCTCGCTGCCGCCCCGTCACAAGTGTCTTAATAAATAGGTTCAGAACAAAATTACGTTAAGGTGTATGTGAATGTCATTGATGGCTCAGAGAGATGTCCAGAAGAAGCTGAGGGTTCTAGGCAAGAAACACACCTGGAGGATACTTGCACACATACAGAAGGGCTCAAAATACATTACCCAGATCTCAGGCGAGACTAACATACCCTACACCACGGTCCAGCACAGGGTCAGGGAGCTGGAGAGAGCCGGCCTGGTCCGCATAGTGGGCCAGGTAGACAGGGAGACGGGGCGCGCCATAAAGCTGGTGAGGGTAAGCAACTTCAGGATAACCCTGACGCCGGCTGACGTAGCGAGGATGGTGGATCGGGCGGACGAGCCGATAGCCTGATTAACTGAGCTATGTTTGATGGGTGAGCACCAGGTTCTGGACGAGCTCAGGTTTTCTGGTGATGACCCTCATGAAGAAATTGAAACGCTCGTTGGTGAGCTCCTTGTCCGCCGCCGCTATAAGCCTGTACCTGTGGTCCCTCATCTCGCCGAACATGAAGTGGTTTAGCGACCCTGTCATGTTCTCCGCGTAATCCTTGAGGAAGCAGACGACGACGAAAAGCGCCTTACCCAGTACCCTCTGTTTCTGGGGGGTCTCGATGCTAGTCACGTTGTTCCCCGGGAGATAGTGGTCGTTCTCCAGCATGAGCGCCTTTATCTCGTCGGCGAACCCGGCCTCGACGAAGACGTCCTTGGTAACCTGGAACATGGGGAGCTCCACGTTTTTCTTGGCGCCGACGTCCATCAAGACCTTCCATATGTGGCCTTTGTCTACTATGACCCCGGACATCTCGCGGTATTATCTCGGGGGACGGTTTAAGTGGTTTATAGAATCTGGGTAGGGTTTAGTACTTGGATATCTCCTCGACAGCCGACATCAAGGCGTCTATCTCCTCCAACGTGTTGTAGAGGTATGTGGAGGCTCTGACGTTTCCCTCGTTGAGCCTGAACAGCTCCTTTATCAGAGGCAGGGCGCAGTGGTGTCCCGATCTCACCGCTATGTCGTACTCCATGTCGAGGGTCAGGGCTACGTCGTGGGGGTTCATGTCCCCGATGTTGAACGTGGCAAGCCCCACCCTCTGCCTCGGGTCCTTGGGACCATAGACGGTGACGCCCTCGATCTCGGTCAGGCCCTCGATGAGCCTGTTGGCGAGCTTCAGGTCCCACTTCTCGACGTTGTCCATGCCCACCC
>CAZEMD010000174.1:0-4839 GCA_964513225.1 uncultured Candidatus Bathyarchaeia archaeon
CGCACGGCTCACCATGAACCTACAGGACGACACCTACCTGAGCTACCTGCTGGACCAGACGGAGCTCTGGCTCAAGGTCATGCTGCCCAACAGCCAGTACGTCAAGTTCAGCAAGGGCAGGATGAAGCTCGTGGACCCGCTGGTGAAGCCCGAGGACCTCATCGCGTGTCGTGTCGAGTTCACCGGCGGCTATCTGGAGCACAGCTTCACGTGATCGAGATGAGACACATGACAGAGATTCGGGGCCACAGCCTGGTCTTCAGGATCTGGACATATGGCATGAAGCAGCAGGCGCTCCGCGAGGCCACCAGCTGGAGGAGGGAGGGCTCCGGCCTGCAGCCTGACGTGGACCCCTGGAGGCTCAACGACACCATGCTGGTGCAGACGCTTGTGGAGTGGGACCTGGTGGACGAGGACGGGCAGCCGCTGCCCATAACGCTTGAGAGCATCCACGCCATCGAGCCGCCTGAGCTGGTGGAGGAGATGATCGCGTTCACGCAGAGGATAAACGGGGTGACGGTGGAGGAGCGAAAAAAATCGTAGAGGCTGTGAAGCGAGGCAAGCCGAGCCCACTCCTGGACGACGTCGCCCTCTGCGCCACCATGGGCTGGACATGGGAGGAGCTCAACGCCCAGCCGGCCAGGTTCGTGGAGAGGCTCGGCGTCTACCTGGGGGCATTGGTTGACGAGAGGGAACGGGAGGGGCGGCGGCTGGAGGACGAATTCAGACGCCTCAGACGGAGTGTGAGATGAAGGGTGAAGGTGAGTAAGACGGTGCGGCTGGAGGACCTGGGGACGGAGCTAGCCATGATACCGCAGAGCCTCCAGGAGGCCGCGGACATGTGCCTGCAGCTGCCGCGTATTCTGGCCTTCGCCAGGGCGTTCTGCCTGGTCCGAACCGGCGCCCTCAGGGACTCCATCAGAGTCGAGCGTCCGAGCAGTCTATCCGCGAAGCTGGTGGCCGGCGGCGGAGGCCACATAAATCCACTGACCGGGAGAGAGGTTGACTACGCTAGGCACGTCCACGACGGCACCAGCAGGATGCCCGGGAGGCCGTTCCTGCTGCAGGCGGTGCTCGCCGAGAGGCTGAACACGGGCCGCGAGATGCTCCACAGGGCGGCGGGGGTGGCGTAGTGTCTGACCGGGTCGACCTGGAGTACAACGTCAGGGTGACGGGCCTCGGGGAGGCCCAGGCGGCGGCCAACTCCGCGAGCGAGAGCGCGGACCAGGCGGCCGCGTCGCTGAGTAATGCCCGGGCCATGAGCAGCAGCAGCCTCCCGACGATGCTAATGACGGTGAGGGCGTTCAACGCGGCCCGCCTCGCCATAACCCAGACCACCAGGGCCGTCACCGACCTGAACCCGACGGCGCTGCTGTACGGGGTCCTCAACATGATCCAGGTAGTCCGCAACCTCACCCATCTGACCAAGATGCTCAAGGACTCGACGGGCGCCGCTGCGTCGGCCCAGGCGATCCTCGCCACGCTTACGGGGAACTGGTGGGTGATCCCCTTGGCGCTCGCCGCCGGAGCCCTCGTCTACTCTCGAATAAAAAGCATGCAGGAGGGAGGCGTGGTGCCCGAGACCGGCATATACCTGCTGCACCGGAGGGAGCGCGTCATCCCGGCGCGCCAGAGCTACAGCTACGGCCCCGTCTTCGTGACCTTCGAGAAGCAGCCTCGGAGCCCGCTGGAGATCGACAGGTGGCTTGAGGAGCTGGGGCCCCGGCTTACCGAGAAGATGAGGAGGGGCGGCTAGTGCCGACGCCGGGTTGGGCTAGGAGCCACGTGGAGATATACGAGGAGCCCGGGTTCCTGGACGACTGCTTCAGGAGTAGCCTCTGGGTGAAGTTCCAGTCCGCGGCGAGCGAGAGCTTCGTGAACGCAGGCGACGTCTCGGGCGACTACGCGATAATGACGGTGACCGAGGGCGGCACGGTGAACGGCGCCGGGTGGCGCCGCGACATCAGCGGCCTCGGCCTCGACAGCGACGACTACCCGGTGTTCAGGGCCCGCCTCAGGGGCCGAGGCACGACGCCCCAGTACAAGGTGGAGGTCGAGTACACGGACGCCTCGATGACGACGTCGGGATGGACGGACGCGCCCAGCGGCTTCGAGGCGAAGATGCTGCAGCTCGCGGCGGGGAAGACCGTCAAGTACGTGAAGCTGTACGCGCGGAGCAGCACGCCCAACCAGACGGCAATGATCGATTATGATTACGCCGCGGTGCTCAGGAACCCGCCCCTGATACCCGAGGAGGTGCTTGAGCTCGTCGCCGACTTGGTGACGACGTCGGCGGTATCCGGCCTCAGGCTCACCATGCTCAACGACCCTCTGCTCGGCGTAACGGAGCGCCGGTACAGCCTCGACGAGAACCTGGGCTCAAAGGCCTACGACCTGAGCCGCAACAGGCACCGGAGCGGCATAGTGAACGCGACGTGGAACAGCGGCGGCAGGTACGGCCACTGCCTCTACTTCATGGCGGGGAGCAGCTGCCGCCTCGACACCGGCTACACGACCACGGTCCCGGCGACCGGCGCCCTCAGCGTCGCGTTCTGGGTGAAGGCCAGCGCCGGGGCCTCGGGCGTCGTATGCGGGTTCGGGAAGACCGTCGGCGCCGACTGGAACCGGATACAGCTCAACTGGAGCAGCGACAAGGTGAGGCTCTACGTCAAGGACGACGCCGCCAACGTCAGGCAGTGCGTGTCCTCGAAGACCGTGGCGGACGGGGGCTGGCACCACTTGGTTGGCGTCGTGAACCCGGAGAACGACGAGATCAAGCTCTACGTGGACGGCATGCTGGACGGCGACGCCACAGGCACCCTCGGCGCCATAACCCTGGACGCCCACGACCTCGCCTTCGGCTGCGTCCACACCGGCGGCGGGTGCAGCAGCTACACCACATGCTACCTCGACGAGCCCCTCGTCGCCTCCAGGGCCCTCACAGCCGATGAGGCGTACAGGCTCAGCAGGCACGAGCCCCTCAGCGGAGCCGCCCGGACCGGCGCCGGGAACATAGTCATGGTGTACCTGGGCGACGAGAGCGAGACCCTCGTCTACAAGCTCATCACTGCGCGAGTAATCGACCGCGTGGCGCTTGGAGAGCCGGACGAGCCCGTGGTCCAGCTGGTATGCGAGGACCTGGGCGAGGTACTCCACGAGCGCACGTTCACCAAGGAGTACACGTCAACGACGCAGATCAGCACCATCGTAGACAACCTGATGGACCAGTCGGGCGGCGAGTTCTACCAGGACAAGGACACCACGAACCGCGCCATAGTCAACAAGTTCAACGAGGAAGGCGTCTGGGCGCTGCTGGAGAAGCTGGCCGAGACAGCGACGTTCGGCAGCGGCGAGACCGGCGCCAACTTCTACGTGGACCCCGGCGGCTGTCTCCGGTTCAAGAAGTACGGGGCCTTCAGCTGCGGACAGAGCGTCAGCGACGGCAGCGACGGCGAGACAGCGAACATACTAGAGATCCAGGTCAAGGAATCAATCAAGGCCAGCCCCAGGCTCGTCAACGACGTCAAGGTGATCGTGTTTGAGGCCGAGCACAGCCCCGCCGACCAGGACGCCCTGACGGAGTCCGCGGAGGGCTGGAGCAGTCCCGACCCCACCGACGCGAATTATCCCCAGAGCGACCCCGGCGACAAGGTGGCGGGCACCGCCAGCGTCAAGTACCAGTTCACAGGCGCCGGCACTCAATACAGGATGAGGCTAAACTTCCCGGACCTGGACATCTCGGGGTTCGACCGCGTCAAGTACTACCTGAAGTACGGCGCCACGCTCAACATCGACGACTTCGACGTCAAGCTGTGGAGGAACAGCGTCTGGGTCACGGATTACTACGAGAAGACGGGGATCTCGCCCGGCGCCGCGGCTGCGTGGGTCGAGCACAGTGTCAACATGATCGCCTTCTCCAAGACCGGGAACCCGGGGCCCATAATCGACACCGTGCAGATCAAGGCCAACCACAGCACCGGCATAGGCACCGGCGGCATCCTCGTCGACAAGCTCAGGTTCATCCGCGACGAGAAGGCCGGCGCCGCCAGCGACTCCGCGAGCCAGGCGGCCTACGGGAAACGGACGCTCAGGCTCGTCGACAAGACCATCACCGACCTGGGCTACGCGGGCTACGTCGCCGACAACATAGTCACCCACCGCAAGGACCCGCTGGTGACTGCCCGGGTCCGGGTGCCGGGCCGCGGCCAGCTGGGGTACAGGCCGCCCATGACGGTGACGCTGACGAGCCTCAAGGACGGCGTAGACAAGCGGAGCTTCCAGATCGTCCGCGCCCAGCACAGGTACACGCCGGGGGCGGGCTACGAGTGCACCTTGGACCTGGTGGCGGCCCGTAAGCCGGACGGCGGCTACGAGCCCAAGATAGCGCCGGCGGTGGACGACGTGGGCATGAGCCTCGCGACCAGGTTGAGGCTTCTCGGGGAGAGCGGGCTCAACAGCCTGAGGAACGTATGGATATGACGGGGGAGAAGATGTGAGACAGGTAAGCCTGGGGGAGATAGGGGAGGGGGAGCTGCAGCGTGGCAGCTTCATCATGGTACGGTGGCTGGACGCCTCGGATATAAGGGCCCGGCTCAGCGAGCACGAGGCCACCCCGGAGGCGTACTGCAAGGACTGGGGGGTATACCTGGGCTGCAGCGGTCGCAAGAAGAGGATGCTCATCCTGGGGAAGGACGTGGTGGAGGTTCATAACGAGTGGGGCGCCACGCGTATACCGCTGGAGCTGGTGGAGGAGGTTGTGCTGATCCTGCCCCGGGACGAGATGGTGAAGGCCATCCGTGAGGTCCAGATTCTGGGCCGCCGGGTGAGCCTCAGGAAGTA
>CAZEMD010000175.1:0-4809 GCA_964513225.1 uncultured Candidatus Bathyarchaeia archaeon
CTTTTATCTTCAATTTCTTTTTTTAATAACTGGAATTTTGATAGGCTGTTTAATCTCTGGCCCTTCGGAAGGGATTCAATAATGTTACCCTAGATGAAAAATACTCTAACATGCTAAAAGGGATAGACTTTCCACTATTTTCAGCTTTTCTTTTGAGCATTATTTATTCCAGATTTGAAATCCCCGATTATTTCTTAGTAATAATATCTCAACTTGAGATCTCGCTTTTTGGGTTTACTGGATTAATTTTAACTTTTCTTTACGGTCATTTATTGAATGAAAAGAACCAATTAGAGAAAGCCCAGAGAGAGCAAGTCATTAAAGCCCATGAGGTACGCCTGGAATTTGAAGTGATACCACATGGCGGAGAGGTTTTTGAGGCGCTCGACGATTATGAAGATGACGTACGTAATTCAATAGAAATAAACCGGAGGAAAATTAAAGACATAGGCAGAGACGGTAGTTTATCACTAGCATCTATATTCCTTAGTTTATTCTCTACTTTTATATTATCAATATATAATATGAAACATTCTGTTACATTTTTTGTTTTAGTCTTTACTTACATATATTCTTTCGGTAAAATTATGCAATGTATTAAATCACTAATTAAAATAGACGAATCATCTAATTAAACCACCAAGAAAATGGACTTTAACTAGATGTTTTTTAACTTATCGATGCAACATAAAGAATCTTTAGCTAGATGTTTCTGCTTTTCTGTTAGTCTGTACTTTAAAGTCATATCTCCCTTGGGATGAATCAGCTTATTTCTGAGTTCGGTAATTTTCTTCATTTTGTCTCTGGTATCTTCTCTTATCATATCTCTATTGTATAATTCCTCCCTTTTTTTCCCAGTTGATATGCGATCGAGCTTTCCTTCAGGAATATAAGGACTCAACTTGATATAACTGTAATAATCAAAATACGTGACAGCTAACGCGAACGCCTCAAAGTATGCTTCCCTCTCAATAGCGCTCCTTATCTCAGAAGGTGCGTTGATAACGTATAAACTCACTTTTTCACCTCCTTAGTCTCCAGCTTCTCCTCGAACCTGTAGAGGTCCTGGTTGCCCCGCCTGAGGGCTCCGAGGGCGCCGGTGGCTTCGCCCAGAACGCGTCCAGGTCTCCCTGACCTGGGCCTCGTCGCGGGCTGCTCGGCATATCTTCTGGACGGCGGCCTCCCTAGGTCAGCCGTTCTCATAGCGCTTCACACCGTGCCTCTCGTCGACCTCATCTTTGTCCGAACAGATTCAGAGCGATGACTATAGACACTATCCCTATTGCAACGCCTACAAGCCCCGAGAGAAACGTCACCTGATTGAACCCGGCCACCTTCAAGGCTTCATCCGACACGATCCTCTCAACCCTCCTAGGTTCGCTCCACTCCGCCTCATCAACGCTGTACGAGACATAGAGATCAGGGAACCTCTCATACACCATAACAGCTGTCCCGTCTGCTAGCTCACACAGCACCGCGTCACCAGGCCGCCCCCGCCCCTCCAAGACTGGGAGACCCCGGGTCCTTCCCCACGTCTCCAACAAGTCAGGCGTAAACGTGACCTCGACCCTGTCATGATCAAGGTCATCATAGGCCAGGTAGTAGCCGGCCCTCGATGAGCTTGTATGGACCGCGGGGTTTCGGCCCTTATAGTGGAAGAGGTATCGGGGCGCAGACCACATGCTGCCATCGTACACGGTGAACAATATCCCCTTGACGTTGTCCATGGCGGCGTCTCCGTCCACGCACATCAGGCCCACGCGGCCGTCCAGGAGGGTGAAGCTTGAGGGCTCCAGCGGGAACGGCACCCTGATCTTCCCCTCCACGTCTCTGTGGAAGTCCAATAAATGTGAATCAGGGTGGATGCCCGGGACCCTTCTCGGAGCCGTCCATCTTCCGTCCAGCCCTCTCACGGAATAGTAGACGCCGAGGCTGTTGTTTACGTGGTAGTAGCCGTCAAGGGTGGTCAGGTTGAACCGCTTCATCCCGGTGAAGGAGAGGAAGAGCCGTCCGTCGCCCATAATTGCTAGGCTGGGCTCCTCGTAGGTGGTGAACCCCTCCTTGGAGCGAAGGAAGTCATCCAAGGTAGAGACCTCTTCCCCGACGTTCTCGGCCACCGTGACGGGGTCGCCCCAGGACACGCCGTCCCTGGACTCCACGACCTCTATTCCCTCCGAGATGTAGGCGAGGACCCAGCACCCGTCTCCAGTGACTACGGCGTCACCTATTCCCGGTGTCTCCGATCTCTCCAACAGCCTTCCATGAAGATCGATCCTTGCCTTGAAGCTGGACTCGATGGGCTCCGAGAGGCCCACCCCTTCGGTGGTTACCTTTACGAAGAGGTGGAGGCTGTCGCCGTCGGCGACGAGGGAAGGGCTTTCGTTGATCACCCTCCACGCTTCACCCTTAACGCCTATGGCGTACTGTAGCTGCTGGGCTGCGAGGAACCCGGAGAAGGACACCATCAAACCAATCAGCAAGGAGGCCGCTACCTTGCTAGTGGGGAGATCCCTGTCAGGCATAAACTGCGCCGCCGACTTCGCTCCGGGGCACCACCCCAGATACCTCAACGCAACCACCCGGGGGTTCATGGTGTCAGCCCCGGGATTACCCTTGAGAAAATAACTTGAGCCAGCTTTGAGGGTGGCAGCCCCTTCTCCTCGTCAGAGAGGGCTACGTCTCTCTCATCCGCCTCGTCCACCAGCCTTCTTCGGCACCTTTTCACCCACGTGCAGGAGGAGCAGTCAGGCTGTTCATAATGCCATGTCTGTACGCCGTTTCGGGCCGAGAACGTTATAATTACTTTCTGCTGGTTTGCTGGGCTGTAGCCGAGGAGGATGCCCTTCGCCGCGTCGACGTATCGGGACTCTATCATGTTGGACTCGGCTGTGTGGATGAGCGCTTGCTCCACCTTCGCATGGATAACGTTCTCGGCGTCGTACACGGCCTGGCGGGTTATCCCCAGTCTTCTGCCCACCTCCGCCTTAGACAGATCCTTCGATAGCAGGCTCCATATGGTGAGTTGTTTATCTGTGAGGTATGCCTGAGGAAGCATCATTATCCTGAGACACTTTACACGTAAAGCATATATACCTTACGGTCTAGTGATCTCATACAACTACGAAAGGAGGTGGAAGATGTAGATGGGTATGAGTAAAAAACTGCGTTTCTTAAGAATCAGCCTATTAATTGTCCTAATCTTTAGCTCGACTATAATAGTGTTTGCGGACCCAGCTGAACCAGAGAGGGCCCCCAGTGACGAAGACGAGTCAAGCAGACAGTTCTATTACTTCTATCCGACATGGCTCGATAGCGGCTATGTCCATAACTGGGGCTACGGCGAGGAGGGTGATCAGTCTATGCCACATTCTCTTGCTGAAGATCAAAGGGTAAGAGTCTATCTTGTGTGGTCTCCCACAGTTGGAGCCAACTTCAAGATCGGTTTCACCGATTATTACACAGGTAACAGGTACGAAATGACTTATCCAAACTATAACGGGAATACTGATCTGTATGCGCCATACGAGGGATTGTTCTGGATCCGCATCGATAACACGTATGGAGGAACCGGAGTAACCTACGATGGATGGTACATAATATCATAAGTGCAGAGAAGTCGATAAGAAGGACTGGTAAAAAAAATGTTCCCTATTTTCTTACACTTTATTTCCATGGACTTTGCTAGAAAGTAAGATCCTTTAAAGGGTCATATAAGAAAGCTGATAATTCAAGCTTTGCTAGTAGTTATAGACTAAAATAAGAGGATGTCTACAGGTTCCAGCTGTTCGATGACGGGGTCAGCGACTTCATCATTAAGAATATAGTGCGCGGAGGCCTCCGCGACGTGACGGGGGTCAACTTCACCGACACGAGCAAGGAGGCCATGGCCACGGCCCTCAGGGAGAGCATGAGGCGAGCCGACTGCCCCCGCTGCGGGTGGAGCGGATACATCGAGGACGTGGGCGGCGAGTGGCACACCACGTGCCCCGAGGGCTGCCGCCGGGACGACGACAGCCCCGTGGGCCTCAGGCCTCTTCTCCACATACCATACGACCCGGACCTCTTCGCCGAGCTCAACGTCGAGCGATATGAGCTGGGCAAGTCAGATAAGATACTGTTCAACCACCCCGAGGGCACCCACGACGACAGGTTCTAGGCGCTGGCGCTGGTCGTCTACGCCGCCGAGATGTCACCGCCACCGTCTTAGAGACCAATAGGTAAAAATATCTGAAGACAGTAGAATAAATTTATAATATTTTTAAAGTATAACTATTTGTTGTGAATCACTATGAGTGATGATGACTCAAAATTAAATCAGGAGTCGATGTCATTTCTAATAGGTCTCTGGGAGGATTATTCAAATAGATATATCGGCTATGGTGGTCTATTTGCTGCAAGCACCTTTGGTATTTATGCTCTAATGGGCATAAATGGCCACTCAATTTTAAAACTCATCTATAGGCTTACCTTTTACATATTATTTTTTGCAGGCCTTATATCATTGATTTTCTCATTTAGATATGTTAAACTCACTCATGGAATAACACAATACATTAGGGATAACAATAGTGATTGTGACGCAGTATTTGAAGAAGTAATAAAAAATTATGATATTCAGATATTAAGACGTCTCACAGGTTATATGTACATGATTAGACCAACTCCTTTGATTATTTTAATAGTTTTATATGTCTTAGTTACCTTTTTACCATTTTATTATTTAAGACATTAATTTACTTATATTTTAACTTCTTGACAATTATTCATCTACTAGGCTTTGTATCCGTGTGATTTCCAGCCTTTGAACTT
>CAZEMD010000176.1:0-4792 GCA_964513225.1 uncultured Candidatus Bathyarchaeia archaeon
GGTGCCAGTCCATGACCCAGTAGCCGTCCCAGAGGGCGCAGTGGATCTCCTCGCCAAGGTACGCCATGGCTGCCTTGAGGAGGGTCATGTGGTGCTCGTAGCAGACGAGGCCGCCCACGGTGCCGACGCCGGTGTCGAATACGGCCAGGTCGCGGGCGTCGCCGGGGGCCCAGACGGTGCGTTCTCCGTGGGTGGGCATGAGCTTCCTGTGGCGGCCGAGGAGGCTGCCGTCGCCGTCGAAGAATAGTATGGTGTTGTACAGGGTGTTGCTTCCCTTGATGTCGCTGGCCTCGGTGCAGCCGACCACTGCTACGACGCCGGCGTCCCGCGCCGCGTCGCCCAGGGTCTCGGTGTCGCCGCTGGGGACCCTCACGGCGTTCTTCATGTACTCCACCTGGTTGAGGCTCCACCTGCTGATGGGGTTGGCGCCCCTCCAGTACGGGTAGCCGGGTATGTGGGTCTCACTGAACACGATGAGCTGGGCGCCGTTCCTGCCCGCCTCCTCCATCGCCCTACAAGTCTTGTCGATGGTGGCCTCCTTGTCCATGAACACGGGGCTCACCTGGGCGACCGCGGCCTTGACTTTGTCCTTCATGTGAAGGAGACAAGGGGGGCGGGTATAAAACGGCTTCCAGACACGATGTAACCGACTCTAAGTACTTGCTCTGCCTGGTTTGATGGAGATTACTCAGGAGTTCAATCTTAACAACGGTTTGCCCGAGATGGATGTTAACCTGATTAAAATGCAGGAACACCGCGGGTGCAAGCAGATAGGTGGGGTAATGGGTACCGATCACAACGCATGTTCAGAAGCAGGTAGATGGGGTGTGTCCTGGAAATAAAGGTTTTAGTTACAGTTTGATGAATATAAGTAAAAGAATAGTCTACCCATGCATCACGACGACCTTAACATCATAGTCTTATTTCTCGTAACTATCCTGCTAACCTTAAACATCCCATCGGCTACAGCAGACAATCCATCACTTGAAGAAGGCCCATGCTACGTCATCGCAGACACCGGGGATGTATTCGGAAGGGTCGAGAACGACGGCTCGATAACATGGATAGGACCTATACCCAGTGGATACGGCGGAGGTGAAAACTTGGCCATAGACCCCTCGACAGGATATGTGTATAACATTGCAGGAGAACCGTCAGGTACCTACGTGAAGACCCCGTTGATCATTATAGACCCTGAGACCGTGGCCATCACTGAGGTAAACGAAGATACCACCCTCTGGGATGTCGACGCCTTGGCGTTCAACCCCCACGATGGACTATTGTACGCTGTGAATAAGTACGAGAAATTTAACAATGAACCGGGGATACTACAGCTTGTAGATAAGACCACGGGCGTGGCAACAAAGCTTGTAGATCTATATTTTGACGGGGTAGCACCTGCTACGGGCGTTGACCCTCACGTAGACGGGATATCGTTTGACCCCGAGAACGGTGATCTATACGGCATCTACAGTGGTTGGGGAGGCCCAAGCCACCTTGTCACCATTGACATGACAACTGGCTTGATTTCAGTTATAGGGGATACGGGCGCTGAGGATATCGAGGATATTTGTTTTAAATGGGATGGAGTGCTGGTCGGGGCTCTTGGGAGTGAAGGTGAGATCGAGGGCAGTCCTTTTGAGGGGCTGGTGGTTATCGATAAGGACGTTCCTTCAGCATCAAAGCTTGGAGTAGCATATGGACTCTTTACTAATTATGATGTGGAGTCATTTGCGTGCACCGTGTTGTATTCGAGTGACGGTGCCATCGTAGGCGGGATGCTTGTACCCGCATACAGCCCAGCGGTGAAAGGCTCTATGGTGTTGTTATGCATACTGAGCATAATCGGAGCAAGCTACGTGGTAAGATACAGGCTCACGCTCCCAGGGATTCTGTTAACTTGTCGGGACCTACGGGGTTCTGAGGCAGGCTGGTAACTCGCGGGACATTTATAATAATTAATGGCTAGTTTGTTTCTTGCAGTATGAAAAAAGTGGGTGATTAGATCACTTTGATTTGTGATCTCTGCTTTTTGTTGTTCTCGGCTTCTATTTTTCTTAACATGTATGATCTAGGTACTCGCCGTGGGTTTTGTGTTGTTTCGAGGTGTTCTTCCTCGATAGTGTTCTCGATCTCGAATGTGGCTATTTCTGAGATCAAGAAGTTAACTGCCTTGGCGATGTTCGAAGCTGTGTTAAATTTGTACATTTTCGTCTTCCCGACGGTTCTTGACTCAAGCACCACCTCATAGTAGCATAGTTTTGGTATTTCGCGTCTCACGGTTTTTGAACTCATCTTCGAGTTTTTTGCTATTTCATTTATTGAGTAGTCAAATTCTCTGAAGGTGCTTAGAAAGTCAAAGAGTTTTGGTGTCGAGAATGACCCCATTAGCCTCTCTAAGGCTCCTTTCTCCCCCATTCCTAGGCTCCTCGTCTCGGCCATTTTTTCCACCTATGTCTCAGCTAGGTTTGTCTTAAACTGTGTCACAGGTTCTAATTTAAACCTTATGTCCACATGTTAAGACATTAATGTCCAAGTATATGAGTTTTTTAAATATATGGAACTAAAACATAGTGTATTAATGGATTATAACGAGATTGAGATTACCCTACTGAGAAAACTTTTCAACAACCGAATAATAGGCAGTAGACACACTGAATTTTCTAGCGCATTAAGAAGCTTTCAAAGATCAGAGGTGGGCGATGTTAAAAAATGTTTGAAAAAACTCATCAAAGAAGGGTTGATTCTTCAAAGTAAAAAGACAGGTGAACTACACATCTCTCTCAATCATAGACGGATAGGAGAAATTAAAGCAATAATTGGAACCTAGACTTAATTAAACTATTGAGCCTCTGGGTAGTTTTACTTGGATTTGTTTTACCTCTCTTTTCATTCTTGGTGCTTCTTGGAACATGCTTATTCTTGGCGGTAAATCGAAGCGTAATCGCTTGAGGTCTTGTTGGCCAAGCATCCTCATTGTACTAAGTGAACGCCGCCTTGACCATGAAATCTATCTCGGCGTTTGCTTTAAAGACTATATAACCCCCTTGCGTTGAGGACTTATGGCAAAGTTGATTGAAACGCGGTCGATGAAGCTGGGGCTCGTCTGTGCCACGGCCGCCTTGAACTTCTCCTGCACAGGCATCGATCATAGACTGACTTGATTAAAATGTGCTTAGCGAACACGTGCTTACGCGGCTTTTCACCAGAGATATATTGCTAGACACGTTTCTAGAAGAGTATGGGAGTAATCATCTTCGGCGTTAAAGGTTTGCCCATGGTGAAGCAGGGCGACGACCTAGCTGAGCTCATCGCAGACGCCCTCAGGCGGCAGGGCGAGTCCCTCCGGGACAAGGACGTCCTCGTCGTCACCCAGAAGATAGTCTCCAAGGCCGAGGGGAGGAGGGTTAAGCTGGACGAGGTCGAGCCTTCCAGCTTCGCCAGGCACATCGGGGAGACCATGGATAAGGACCCCCGAGTGGCGGAGGTCGTTCTCTGGGAGACCGCCAGGATAATCGGGATGAAGAGGCGGGCGTTGATCGTCGAGACCCGGCACGGCCACGTGTGCGCCAATGCCGGCGTCGACTTCTCCAACGTCGAGGACGGCTATATTACTCTGCTCCCGGTGGACCCCGACGCATCGGCCAGGGAGATAAGGGAAAGGCTGGGGGAGTTAACCGGCGTCAAGCCGGCTGTGATCATAACGGACACCTGGGGGCGGGCCTGGCGCCTCGGGCAGGTCGACTTCGCGATAGGCGTCGCCGGCATGTCACCGTTCAGGGACTACCGAGGCGAGCAGGACATGATAGGCCATACGCTGCATGTGACCAACATAGCCGTGGTGGACGAGCTGGCGGCGGCCGCCGAGCTGGTGAAGGGGAAAGCCATGGGCGTTCCGGTCGTGGTGATCAGGGGCTACGACTACCCTGAGGGTGACGGCCGAGCCTCGGATCTCGTGAGGCCGCTGGAGGAAGACCTTTTCCGCTAGGCGGGTGTTCACAGTAACAGTTTTAGCGGGCCGCCCCCGAAAGGTGATGATATCTTGAACGACGAAGAGGAGACCGTGTCGGCCCGGAGGCTATCCGAGGAAAACGAGGTCACCATAGAGCTTGAGGACGACCTCAGGCGGTATCTCAGCTTCCTTGAGCGTATAAAGCATATTAAGAACAAGGAGGAGGCGGTGCTCGCGGCTCTCCGCATATATAAGAAGCTCAACATGCACGAATGGCTCCCCTACGTCTACAGGAGCGGCACCGAGAGGCTTCTCATCGTGGACCACGGCACGTTCAACGACATCCTGAGCACCATGTCTGAGTCGCGTCTCTACGACGTCGCGCGGGCTACGGCGCTCAAGAGGAAGGTGCTCCGCTCCGCGGACCCTGAGCTGGACCTCACGAGCGTGGACAACTGGGGCATAATACTTAGCGAGCTGGAGAACATGGGGTGGGGGAAGTTCACCAGGGAAGGCAGCGAGATAATGGTGGAGTTCCTTGGCGTACCGCTCACCTTTCTCAGGGGCTACCTTGAGAGCCTGTTCCGGGTGGAGTTTCAGACCCACATGGTGAAAGGGGGCGAGCTAATCATTCTGCGCCCGTTCCCGTCATAGGCGTGGAAACTACAGCCCCGTGCAGGGGCACCGTTTGTATGGGCCGATGACGACGGTTACCTCTGTATAGGATATGCCGTCGATGTTCAGCTCCTGCTCAAGGAACTGTTTCAGCTCCTCCATGTCCTTGAATATGACCTCCACGAACAGGTCCACGTTCCCCGTGGTCCTGTAGAGCACCTGGAC
>CAZEMD010000177.1:0-4788 GCA_964513225.1 uncultured Candidatus Bathyarchaeia archaeon
ACGCAAGATCATAGGAGAGGAGTTCATCAGGGTCTTCGAGGATGAGGCCCATAGGTTCGGGGCAGAGTACCTAATACAGGGCACGATCTACCCTGACAGGATAGAGTCCGGGATGACCCGGGACAGCGACACCATAAAGACCCATCACAACGTTGGCGGGCTGCCCCTCCAGATGATGTTCAAGGAGGTGATCGAGCCTCTCGGGGAGCTTTACAAGGACGAGGTCAGGGGGATGGGAGAGCGGCTGGGGCTCCCAAGGGAACTCGTGTGGAGGCAGCCCTTCCCCGGTCCAGGCCTAGCCGTCAGGATAATCGGCCCCGTGACGGGGGCCAAGCTGGACGTGCTCAGGAGGGCGGACGCCATAGTCTGCGAGGAGGTGGAGGCCCACACCTTCAGGGAACGGCTCTGGCAGTACTTCGCCGTGCTGACCAACACCATGACCACGGGGGTCAAGGGCGACGAGAGGGCTTACGGGTGGACCATGGCGGTCAGGATGGTGGAGAGCGTGGACGCGATGACAGCCAGCTTCAGCAAGGCGCCTTGGGAGGTCCTTGAGCGCATCAGCAACAGGATCGGTAACGAGGTGCTCGGAGTCACCAGGGTGGTCTACGACATAACCCATAAACCCCCCGGCACCATAGAGTGGGAGTGATGAAGGGCTTCACGTACCCGGAGGGGGGGCCGCTGGCGGACCTCCTCGTAGAGGCAACAGGCTCCACCCTCGGAGAGGCTTTCGCCAACATGGCATTCGGCATGTTCAACGCCATGACCCCCATCGGGGGCATAGCCGAGGAGGAGGAGTTCACCTTGGAGGCTGAGGGGAGGGACATGGAGAGCCTGCTGTTCAACCTCATGGACGAGTTCCTCTACCTGAACGACGTCGAGTTCCTGGTTCCGAGAAGGATAGAGATGATGGTCGATGAGGAGAGCTTCACCGCCGAGGCCAGGTGCATAGGCGAGAGGTTCAGCAGAGAGACCCACGAGGTGGGCATCGCCGTCAAGGCCGCCACGTTTCACATGATGGAGATAAGAAAGGAGAAAGACGGCTGGCGGGTCCGTATGGTGTTCGACACCTAGGGAACTTGTATCTTCCAGTTCCTCGGTTTTCCCATGTTTCTCGTCTTTCGGTAGCCATGCGTATTCATTTACGTGATCAAACCCTTCGAGCTGCTTCATGCCGCCGTCGTCTCTAGAAAAAGTATGTCTTAGGCTTTCTTAGACTCGGTTTTGAGGGGGCAGCTGGCTCCTCCCTCGCAGAACCTTTCTGCATGGAGCTCAACCGATTTCAATATCGGGTCGAGGGTATCGTGGTTGAGGCTGTATACCCTGTGCTTTCCTTCTCTCCTAACGCGCACCAGCTTGCACCTGACTAGGGGCCGCAGGTTGTGGCTGACCATGCTCTGTTCTTGGTCTAGCGCTTCCACGAGCTCCGATACGTTCATGGGCCCGACGTCGAGCTTCTCGATTATGGCGAGTCGCGTTGGGTTGGCGAGGGTGGAAAAGAAGCCGTAGCAGAGGTCTAATAGCCCCTTCTTCATGTCAGACACCTTATCTGAAACATTGTTCATATGAAGATTGTTGCATAAAAGCATGGGGGTGACGCCGACCCAAAAGGGTCTTACGTTAGCTTCTATAGGGGCAGTTACCGGCGGCCTTACAGTATTTATCCTCGTGTTCCTCGGCGATGCCGAAGATCGAGTTCACGGTGTCGTCGTTCAGAGAGACGTATTTCTCCTTGCCTCGTCGCTCTGAGAACACGAAGCTGCACTGCTCGAGTATCTTCAGGTTGTGGCTGATCATGCTCTGTTCCTGCCCGATCTCCGAGGCTAACCCGGTCACGTTCATCTCGCCTTCAGAGAGCTTCTCAAGGATCGCCAACCTAGTCGGGTTCGCTAACGTAGAGAAGAACCCGTAACATATCTCGCTTAAACCTCTTTTCATATCCGAACCCCTTACACGCGGGTTGAATCATCTTACATTCTTTCAAGTGTATATAAGTAAAATGGTGTTAAAAATATATGAAAATAGGTTTAGATGTCTAGTTTGTTCATGCTGCCGTCTATGGTATCGAGGCCGTTCATGTAGGGCTGCAGCGCCTCCGGCACCTTTACTGTGCCGTCCTCACGCTGGTACTGCTCTATGACGGCGATCATGGTCCGGCTTGTCGCCATGGCCGTGTTGTTCAGGGTGTGGACGAAGCCCTCTGGGGGCGCCCCCTCCTTGAGGCGGTACTTCACGTTGAGGCGGCGCGCCTGGTAGTCGGTGCAGTTGCTGTTGGACCCGATCTCCCGGAACTCGCCGTCGGCCATCCACACCTCGGTGTCGTACTTCTTAGCCGCGATGATGCCTATGTCGCCCGTGCAGACGTTGACGACCCTGTAGTGGAGCCCCAGTCCCTGGTAGAGCTCCTCGCAGTTTCTCTGAAGCTCCTCGTGTAGCTCCCAGCTCTGCTCTGGAAGGGAGAATATGAACTGCTCGACTTTGTGGAACTGGTGTACCCTGAAGAGGCCCCTGGTGTACTTGCCGTGGGCGCCCACCTCCCTCCTGAAGCAGGGGCTTACCCCGCAGAGCCTGATGGGCAGGTCCTCGGCGAGAAGCGTCTCGTCCTGTAGCATGGCCGCCATAGCGTGCTCGCTGGTGGCTATGAGGTAGAGGTCCTCGTCCTCCACCTTGTACATCACGCTCTCGAAGTCGGCGAGGTCCGTGACCCCCTCGTAGGCGGCTCGCCTGATCATGTAAGGGGGCACGATGAGGCTATACCCCTTCTCGATGAGGCGGTTGACCGCGTACCTCTGGATCGCGAGGTCTAGGAGCGCCAGCTCGTTCCTTAGGTAGTAGAACCCTGAGCCGGCTGCCTTGGCCGCCCGCTCGAAGTCGCCGATCCCTAGCGCTGTGACTATATCCGCGTGGCTCTTGGGATGGAAGCTGAACTCCGGCGGTTTGCCCCACCGTTTGACCTCGACGTTGTCGTGTTCGTCCTCGCCGTAGGGCACGGACTCGTGGAGCATGTTGGGCAGCCGCATCAGCCCGTCGCGTAGCCGCTCCTGGCTCTCGCTCATCTGAGACTCTAGCACGCGGAGCTGTGAGGGTATCTCCGATGCCTCCTTCTTGAGGCTGGAGGCGTCTCCTCCCTCCTTCAGTGTTTTACCGATCTCGCTGGATATCTGGTTCCTTCTCCGGCGTAGATCGTTGACCCTCTGCGTGAGCTCCCGCCACTTCCTGTCTGTCTCTATGACGTGGTCTAGGAGCGTCAGCTTCTCGGGGTCTTTTCTTCTGGCTAGGTTTTCCCGCACCTTCTCGGGTTGTTCTCTGATGAGCTTTATATCCTGCATCCTAAGCCCACGCAACCATGGTGTACGCCTTGCCCTCTTTTAGAAGTTGTGTGTTAGCGGGCACCCACTATGGCGCCGCTAATATAGCGTTCCTCGTATCCGTTTAGGGCAGTTCAGATTACGTATCGTAGTTTGCATATCTGTCCATCCACTTTCACCCGGCCCCGATGCTTAAAACGGTGCGTCCCGTTTAAAAACCGTTCACGTACCTAGGTTTCGGTGAATATCTTGTCGACATACGAGGTCGGTGCCTTCGAGGCTCTGGAATGGGCGTGGAACCTGTTGAGGGTGAATGACGGCGTGAACATCGAGGATGCTGCAAAGCACATCCAGGATATGTTGATGACGCTTAGCAACGGCACACCGGTCAACTTCCAGCAGAGGGCGAACGCCCTCAGAACGGTGCCCCAGTAGTTAATCCCTTAAGCGGGTGGATTTCATTCTATCTGAACCACGTTGATCGCGTATAAGGTATTCACCGGCGCCACCCTCATAGACGGGACGGGCGCCAAGCCAATAGAGGACGCATCCATAATAGTCGAGGGGAACAGGATCAAGGAGGTTGGGAAGGCGCTCGACGCGCCTAGGGACGCCGAGGTGATCGACGTCGCCGGGAGAACCCTGATGCCTGGGCTCATCGACAGCCACGTGCATCTCTGCAGCAACGGCGACCCCGACATCCTCAGGATGATCCAATACCCCATGGGTATGCTTCAGCTGTTCGGGTACAGGAACGCGCTGAACGAGCTGGAGGCAGGCTTCACCACCGTACGCGACATGGGGGCGCCCCACGGGTTCGCCCTCAGCCTCAGACAGGCAGTGGCGACCGGAGTCGTCAGAGGCCCAAGGATAGTGGCAGCGGGCAAGGTGATAAGCATGACAGGGGGCCACGCAGACTTCCACCTGGCCAGCGGCCTCAGCTACGAGGGGATGAGCAGGATCGCCGACGGAGTCGCCGACTGCCGCAAGGCGGCGAGGGAGCAGCTCAGGGACGGCGCCGACTTCGTCAAGATATGCAGCAGCGGGGGAGTAATGTCCCCAACCGACCCCGTGGACACCCCCCAGTTCACACCAGAAGAGATAGAGGCCATGGTATACGAGGCGGCGTGCGTCGGCAGGACGGTCGCAAGCCACGCCCACGGCGCCACAGGCATCAAGAACGCCGTGCTCGCCGGAGTCAAGACCATAGAGCACGGGAGCCTCGTCGACGACGAGGCGGTTAAGCTCATGGCCCAGCGGGGCTGCTTCCACGTGCCCACGCTGGTGGCCGGGTGGAACATAGTGCAGCACGGCAAAGAGGCGGGGATACCGGCGTACGCCGTAGACAAGGCCGAGGAGATCGCCTACGAGGTCAGGAAGAACGCCATGAGGAGCCATAGGGGAGGCGTGAGGGTGGCCATGGGCACGGACGCCGGGACCCCGTTCAACAGGCACGGCGGCAACGCCCAGGAGATCA
>CAZEMD010000178.1:0-4756 GCA_964513225.1 uncultured Candidatus Bathyarchaeia archaeon
CGCGGAGTCCTGGGAGGTCTTAGAAGACGGGATAACCTGGAAGTTCTACATCCGGGAAGGTGTAGAGTTCTCCAACGGTGACCCCGTCGACGCTGAGGCGGTGGCTTACTCGCTTAAACGTGTGATCACCCTCGGCCAGGAGGCGTCGTGGATGCTCACCCAGTTCGTGTCCACACCCGAACAGATCACCGTGCTAGACGACTACACTGTACAGGTCGTCTTGGACAAGGCCGTGGCGCCGTCGTTCTTCTTGTCGACGCTATCATGCACCACGGCATGCGTGGTCAACCCGAACGTGCTGGAGGAGCACGCGGTAGATGGAGACATGGGCAGCGACTGGATGACGCTGAACGGTGGAAGCTTGGGCAGCGGAAGCGGACCCTACATCTTGGAGTCTCTCGACCGGGAGGCAACTGTAACCTTCGTCGCCAACGAGAACTATTGGCGCGGAGCACCCGAGATAAAGAAGATTATAATCCAGCACGTAGCCGAGCCCGAGGTGCAGAAGCTTATGCTGGAGAAGGGAGACGTCGATATCGCTTACGACCTGTACGCCGAGCTCATACAGGAGCTGGACGGCGAGAAGGAGATAAGGATCTACCGCGCATACTCGTGGGGAGTCAACTACATAGGCATGAACACGGCTGTTGAGCCCCTCGGAGACAACAGGGTAAGACAGGCCATCAAGTACGCCATCGACTACGATGGCATCATAAACGAGATACTGGCCGGAGCCGCTGTAAAAGCCCAGACCGTGATACCCTACGGCTTCCTCGGATTCAACCCGAGCATGCCGTACTACAGGGACGTGAACAAGGCCAAGGGGCTGCTCGCAGATGCTGGCTACGAGGACGGGTTCACCATCGAGATGGCCGTCCCGGCCGGGACCTACCCCGCCCTCGATATAGCCGCGAAGCTCAAGAGCGACCTGGCTGACATTGGCATAGACGTCGAGATAAACCAGATAACGTCCTCGACCATGTACGAGAGGTACAGGGCTCAGGGGCTACAGATGGTTTACGCCGGCTGGGGCTCGGACTATCCCGACCCGGACTGCAACTCTAGGGCTTTCGGGGACTGGAAGATGCATCAGCTCGCCTATCGTAACACTTGGTACAACAACGTTACGTCGGACCTGTGTGAGGCCGCGTCCATGGAGGACGAACTGGCCGCGCGCGAGTCCATGTACTTGGAGATAACCGACATACTGCTGGATGAAGGCCCGTTCGCCGTCATATATCAGCCGCTCACCCAGAGAGCCTACAGGACTTGGGTGGAGGGCCTGATAGTGTCGCCGTCGTCGTACACGCAGGACTTCTCCACTGTCTACAAGGATCCCGTCTACGAGGAAATAACTTAAACCCCATCTTTTCTTTTTTGGTAAGGAGTTGGTACCATGAACATTGGAGCGTATATCGTGAGGAGGCTAGCATTGATGGTGCTCGTGCTCTTCGGGGTCTTGGTGATCACCTTCACCGTTTCCCACGTCATACCCGCCGACCCCGTCGGAGCCATACTGGGGCCGCAGGCGCCGACCCATCTGATAGACAAGATAAACGCCGAGTGGGGCTTCGATAAGCCCCTCTACGAGCAGTTCCTCATGTACTTGAGGAACCTCCTGAGGGGCAACCTGGGCAAGTCCATACAAACGAACAACGCCGTGTTGGATGACATAATGATGCGGTGGCCCGCCACCATTGAGCTTTCCACGACTGCTCTGCTGTTCGCCCTTATGCTCGGTATACCCGCCGGCATCATATCAGCCATAAAGAGGAACTCCGTGCTAGACCACTTCGTCAGGGTGTTCTCCATATCCGGGCTGTCCATGCCGGTTTTCTGGCTCGGCCTCATGCTCCTGTTCCTCCTCTACTTCCAGATGGGGGTGCTCCCCGGCGTAGGTCGGCTGGACACCAGCATCGAGATCGGTAGACGCATAACAGGGCTGTACACCGTGGACGCCCTTCTCCAGGGTAACCGCGAGGCGTTCATCAACACCGTGAGGCACCTCATAATGCCGGCCTTCGTCCTAGGGTTCAGCGCCACCGGCTCCATCGCCCGGATCACTAGGGCGAGCACACTTGAGGTCATGCAGCAGGAGTACGTGAACACGGCGAAGGCCAAGGGCCTCAGCGAGAGGCTGGTCGTATTCAGGCATATCCTCCGCAACGCGTTGATCACCCCCGTCACCATAATCGGCTTGACCTACGGCGGGCTCCTCGAAGGGTCAATACTCACCGAGACCATATTCGCCTGGCCTGGCCTCGGGAGGTACGCCACGAACGCCTTCATGATGCTGGACTTCCAGGCCGTCATGGGCGTCACCCTGTTCATAGCCGTGATCTACTCGGTGGCCAACCTGCTGGTGGACATACTCTACGCATACCTAGACCCGAGGGTGAGGATATAGATGACCGAGACTAAGAAGGGCTGGCTATACAGGCACAGGTACCAACTTGAGGACATCAGGCTGATGGTCAGGCTTCTGAACGAGAGCCTGACCGCCAAGATAGGTATAATTCTCCTCTCGTGTTTCGTGTTTATGGCCATATTCGGGCCCACGTTGTCGCCATACAAGCCACTCGTCCAGGACCTAACCAATAGGTTTGTGCCTCCGAGCTCCGAGCATCCCTTCGGCACGGACCAGCTGGGTCGCGACATCTTCAGCAGGGTTCTGTACGGTAGCAGGATAAGCTTGGTGATGGGGATAGTGGTCACCAGCATACTGTTCGTGATAGGCACAACCCTTGGCCTGACAGCCGGTTACTTCGGCGGCAGGGTTGACGAGTTGTTGATGAGGCTGACGGATATGTTCCTCGCGTTCCCCTCCCTCATCCTCGCCATGGCGGTGGCCGCCGCCCTCGGGCCCGGCCTCTTTAACACCATGGTAACCATAGCCTTCGTGGCGTGGCCCAGGTACGCGAGGCTGGCGAGGGCCTGCTGCCTCCAGGTGAAGGAGGAGACCTACATCGAGGCGGCGAAGGCCATGGGGATGAGCCACGGCCGGATACTTTTCACCCAGATACTGCCCATGATACTCTCGCCTCTCATAGTACAGGCGACGATTAACCTGGGCGGCGTGATACTGACGGCGGCCGGCCTTGGCTTCCTGGGGCTTGGGGCCCAGCCCCCTGAGCCTGAGTGGGGGCTCATGATTAGCGAGGGCAGGCGTTTCATCTCTAACCAGTGGTGGGTCTCGGGGTTCCCGGGGATAATGATACTGCTTGTGGTGCTGGGCTTCAACCTGATAGGCGACAGCCTGAGGGACGTGATGGACGTGAGGATGAGGAGGTGACTTGATGGGTAAACTGCTGGAGGTCAAGGGGCTGAAGACCAACTTCTACACGTACCGGGGCGTGGTGAAGGCGCTGAACGGCGTGGACTTCACCATCCACGACAAGGAGGTGGTCGGCCTCGTGGGCGAGACTGGCTCCGGGAAATCCGTCACCGCCAAATCCATAATGAGGCTCATCGACGCACCGGGGAAGATCATGGAGGGAGAGGTGCTGTTCAACGGCGTCGACCTGCTGAAGCTGAGAGAAGACGATATGAGGGGCGTACGCGGCAACGAGATATCCATGATATTCCAGGACCCGGTCATCGCGTTGAACCCCGTCCTCAACGTCGGGATACAGATGATAGAGGCGATAAGGACCAACTTGGGATACGATAGGAAGAAGGCGAAGATCGAGGCGCTGGACCTGCTCAGGAGGGTGGGGCTCCCGGACGTGGAGTCGCTCCTGACGAGGTACCCTCACGAGCTCAGCGGAGGCATGGCCCAGAGGGTCTTCATAGCCATGTCCATAGCGGCGCGGCCCAAGCTGCTCATCGCCGACGAGCCGACTTCCTCCCTCGACGTCACCGTCCAGAGCCAGATACTGAGCCTCCTCAGGCACCTCATGGAGATCGACAGCATAAACGCGGTCCTCTTCATCACCCACGATCTGGGCGTCGCCGCCGAGCTCTGCGACAAGATCGCGGTCATGTACGGCGGCAGGATAATGGAGTTCGGCACCAAGGAAGAGATATTCGACGAGCCCCTCCACCCGTACACACGGGGACTCATGAGGGCTGTCCCGAAGCCCGGGTTCTACGGCGAGCTGTTCACCATACCTGGAGAAGTCCCCGACCTCGTGACGCCTCCCACAGGATGCGTGTTCCACCCTAGGTGCCAACATAGAATGGATGTATGCGACAAGGAGGAGCCTAAGACAACGAAGGTCAGCGAAAGCCACTATGTGACGTGCCACCTCTTGGAGGAACAGTGATATGAGCGATACTATACTGTCCGTGAACAACCTGGTGAAATACTTCCCCGTGAAGGGGGGGCTTCTACTGAGGACGACAGGGTACATCAAGGCGGTGGACGATGTCAGCTTCGGCATCAGAAGCAACGAGACCTTCGGCGTCGTTGGGGAGTCCGGCTGCGGCAAGACAACCCTCGCGAGGAGCATACTCCGGCTCATCGAGCCCACCGGCGGAGAAGTCCTGTTTGACGGCGAGAACGTGCTGGATCTTGAGGGAGACGAACTTAAAGGCTTCCGTAGAGAGGCCCAGATCGTGTTCCAGAACCCGTTCTCGGCGCTGCACCCGAGGAAGATGATCAAGGACATCGTGGGCGAGCCCCTGAAGGTCAACAGCGATCTCAGCGACGAGGAGATCATGGGCGAGGTGCTGCAGTCGCTCCTGGACGTGGGGCTCACGGAGGAGCACATGTACAGGTACCCCCACGAGTTCAGCGGCGGCCAGAGGCAGAGAG
>CAZEMD010000179.1:0-4721 GCA_964513225.1 uncultured Candidatus Bathyarchaeia archaeon
TCGGCGCGGGCCACCCCATGGTCTTCGCCATGAGCGTCGCCATGGGCTGCGACCTATTCGACAGCGCCGCCTACGCCCTATACGCGAAATACGACCGGTACATGACCAGCAGGGGCACCACACAGCTACAGGACCTCCAGTACCTGCCCTGCGGCTGCCCCATGTGCAGGAGCAACACAGCCGACGACCTCAAGACCATGCCCCGGGGAGAGAGGCAGAGGCTCCTAGCCGAGCACAACCTGTACGCCACGGTGACGGAGATCGACGTCGTGAAACAGGCGATAGTGGAGGGCCGCCTCTGGGACCTCGTGGAGACCCGGGCCAAGGGTCACCCCCAGATGACCTCCGCCCTCAAACGGCTCTCCGCCTACAGGGAGCACCTGGAGCGGGGGAGCCACGGCTTCAAGGGCCGCGGCGTCTTCTACCACGACTACCACAGCCTGGCCAAGCCGGAGGTTACCCGTTACACCAGAAGGCTCATCGAGAACTTTGGCAGGCCGGAGGGGAAGCCCACTTTGTTGCTCATCCCGGCTCCCCCCGAGAAGCCGTTCAACACCTACCCAGGGTACCTGCGGCTCATGGAGGGGCTGCAGCCGAGGCTGAGGGAGATACACGTGTGCTTTGTCGCCGCTCCCTACGGAGCTGTGCCGGCGAGCCTGGCCGAGACCTACCCCCTGAGCCAGTACGAGATAGCCGAGCCCCTGGACCACGAGACCAGGATGTTCACCGTGGAGAAGACCGTTGAGTACGTCGAAGCAACCCGACACAAGAACTTGGTGCTCTTGAGGGGAAACGAGCCCTTATACGATTTATTGGAGGAGGCGCTGAGGGATAGAGCTGCACCGTTCCTCGTGTTAAAACCCGAGACCCCGTGGAAGACGGAGACAGGAGAACAAGTCCTGAAGCTGTTGCAGCCTAAATTAGACAGCCAAGGGAGCTGAGGCACCGAAGTTAAATCTAGGAAAAAGTAACCTATAAGAATAGGCAGTAAGGATATGTTGTGTCCCCCTAGGTGGCTCAGCGTCTGCTGGTTGTCGGGGAAAGGACTGAAACGGCCCGCATGTGCAGATACGCGGGCCTTTCGACTAGGCTAGGTAATATAGAGAATGGTTAAACTTAGTTTCATGGGCGGCACCCACAGGGTGGGAGGCAACGCCGTCCAGGTAAAATCAGATCAGACGAACCTGCTTCTGGAGTACGGCGTCAAACCCGGCACACCGCCGGAATTCCCGGCCCACATAAGGGCCAGGGACGTGGACGCCATAGTGGTGGGCCACGCCCACCTCGACCATAGCGGCGGCGTCCCCCTATTCTACTTATCGGAGAAGAAGCCGTACTTCGCGACTCGCACCACGAGCGAGCTTATGAAGATACTCATAAAGGACATGATCAAGCTCAACAGCTACTATCTGCCCTTCGAGTACCTTGAGCTCGAGAACATGCAGAAGTACAGGAAAGACATCGTCTACGGCCAGAAGGTGAAGGTCAAGGACACGGAGTTCAGGCTCCTCGACGCTGGGCACATACCCGGCAGCGCCATGGTGGATGTGGAAGTCGGTGGCAAGAAGATACTCTACACAAGCGACTTCAACACCGTGCAGACACGGATCTGCCGCGGCGCCAAGGTGCCGAGGAAGAAGTACGACGCCGTGGTGATCGAGTCGACTTACGCGATGCACGAGCACCCCGAGAGGAAGCAGCTTGAGAAGGATTTCGTGAAGGACATAAAAACGACTGTGAACGACGGCGGCAAGGTGCTGGTGCCGGCTTTCGCCGTGGGCCGCAGCCACGAGATGTTAAGCATCCTCCACGCCCACAAGTTCAACGGCTACATGCTGCTGGACGGCATGGCCAGGGCCGTGAACCAGGTGATGCTTGATATCCCCGAGTCCGTGAAGACCCCGAAGACCTACTCCAACGCCGTCTCCAAGGTCCACATGATAAGGGGCTGGAGGGACAGGCGGCAGGTCGTCAAGAAGGCGGACGTGATAGTGGCGCCCTCAGGGATGCTCCAGGGGGGCACAGTGATGTTCTACATGGAGAAGCTGGCTCTGGACCAAAACAACTCCATATTCGTGGTGAGCTTCCAAGTTCCCGGGACGAACGGCGCCAAGCTCCTAGAGACCGGAATGTTCCCGATAAAGGACCGCGAGACCAAGGTAAACGCCAAAGTGAAGCACTACGACTTCAGCAGCCACAGCGGCAGGACGCCGCTGCAGCAGTTCATAAGGGGACTCAAAGGCAAGCCGGATATCTACGTAGTCCACGGCGAGGAGGAGAGCTGCGACTTCCTGGCCGAGTGGGTCCGGGACGAGCTGGACCTCAACGGCGTCGCCCCGAACCAGGAAGAAGAGTTCACCGTCTAATTTTTACAAACTTAACATCATAGCCGAAGCTCAAGGCTTCACTCTATATCCCCAGCTCGTTTGGCAGCCGTTGACGCGGCTAAATCTGCGAGTCAACCCCATGTAACCGCGGTGCTTCAACGGCGTCTTACCTGCGGCAGGCCTTTATCTAGTGGCAAGGCTCGTGTAGATGCACGAGACCGCCGGGGTTTAAGCGAAACCATTAAAACCAAGCACCCTTTCTTTCATGGACACGGAGAGAAAACGTTGCCCATCGAAGTATACGACGCAGAAGAATTCGTGGAGCTGTCAGGAAAGGCCACCGAGTGCAGGATCAAGCGGAATCGGGACGACGTAAAGCTCAAGCTGAGGACATCCAGACAACTTTTCACCTTGAAGTTGGAGCCCGGTGAAGAGGGCGAGGTAATCTCTAGGCTTGGCTGCCCCACCGTCGAGATATGATACTAGGCACAGGTCAGTTCTTCCAAGCGCCGTAGTTATGGTGTAGGCGATATACTACTTTTTGGTTGTAAGGAATGGAAAAAATGGAGTAAAAAGTATAGAAAGTTACTTCTTTTCCAGATAGGCGATATTGTTCACTACTGAGACTTCTACTTCGCTCTGAAGATCACGGGCGTCGATTCTCTTCTTGAGCTGAGTCCTCAGGTAGTTGGCGTCTTTATCAGGCACTTCTACCTTCACTAGATCGTGTTCACTTTCCATGAAGCTGTCGATGATAGGGTCATACTTGCTGCCTTTTCTATACTTTCTTGAAGGCTTTTTTTCAACAGGTTTTAAGTCGAACTTTACGTCACTCAATTTATTCGCCTGTTTTATTTCTATATTTATTATATATATAAGTTGTCATACGTTGTTTTTCTAAAGTTATTAGTTACTCTCTCACGTTGAGAATGATGTTAAGATATGTGCCTCACCCAAATGTTTACACTCGTAACACACATCTAGAGTTGAAAAAATTAATGAGTTTATAGGCAGACACGTTTGACGGTCTCCTTGAAGGTAGAAACGCCCAATTCAAGCTGCTCCAACGTGACGTACTCGTCGGGTGTGTGGGCCTGGTCTATGCTGCCCGGGCCGCATATCACGGTGGGAATCCCCGCCCCAGTGTAGTTCACCGCCTCCGTATAGTAGGGCGCCCCCACCACCCGGGTGCCCAAGATATCTCTGAGGATCGCCACTATCCGGCTGTCCAGCGGGACGTCCAGAGGCGGGCTCGCCCTGTGGCTGGTCAGATCGGCCTTGAACTCCGGGTCCCTTAGGGATAATTCGTTTATCAGGTCCTCGAACCATTTCCTCGACACCGACGGCTCCTTGTGCTCCGGTATGAGCCTGAAGTTAAGGGTCAGCCTAGCCTGGTCTGGGATTATGTTGGTCTTGAAGCCGCCCGTCATCATGGTGCACTCCACGGTGGTAGGCCCCAGAAGGGGGTGCCTGGTCTCGTTTAGTTGGCTTTGGAGCCCCCTGAGGGCGACGAGGAAGTCCGCCGCCTTCTGGTTGGCGTTTACCCCGAGCTCGGGCTTGCTGCTGTGAGCAGCCCTGCCGTGTATGAGGACCTGGGCTCCGCCGCTGCCCTTGTGGACGGGTATTATCTCCATCAAGCTGGGCTCGGGTATGACGCCGTACAAGGCGTCGGCCTTGGTTATCTTCTCCTCCTCGATGACCCTGGTGACGTACCAGCCGCCGGTGTCCTCGCCCGCGGTGAACACGACGCTGAGCTGCCTCCTGTAGTCTTCCTTGGCGAGCTCCTTCACCGCCTGAAGTATGCAGGCGTCGGGGCCCTTCATGTCGCATGCACCGCGTCCGTAGAGTCTGCCATCCCTCACGACGGGCTCAAAGGGGCCGGTCACCTTCCAGAGGCCCAGATCGCCGGCGAGGACGACGTCCATGTGGCCCGAGAGGACGAGACCCGGCCCCTTCCCCCGGCCCATCTTGCCTATGACGTTGGCGCGGTCCTTGTCGACCACCTGCAGCTCGGCCTCGAAACCGATATCCTCGAGGAAGTCCTTTATCCACTCTGCGCAGGGCTGTTCCTTAGTGGGCGGCCCGCTGGTGTCGAACCTGATGAGCTCCTTGGCTATGTCTACGACCGTCATAACAACTCACCTTTATGGTTCGGAGACGTGAATTAAGGGTTTGTTGGTGCTCCCGCCGGGATTTGAACCCGGGTTCTCCGGCTCGAAAGGCCGGAATGCTTGGCCGGTCTACACCACAGGAGCGCGCACCATTCTTAGCATTTAGGCTGTTTATATTTGTTGCCGGAGCGGGGATGTTTTTATATCTTGGTTGTCAGTTATCACAGAAGGGTTGGGCCTGTAGCTCAGCTTGGCCTAGAGCACCTGGCTCATAACCAGGTGG
>CAZEMD010000180.1:0-4720 GCA_964513225.1 uncultured Candidatus Bathyarchaeia archaeon
CCGCCCAGAGCCCGGCGAACCGCGAGTCCTGCTCGTTGGAGCTGTACCACGCCCCGGGGTCGTCCGCCACCACTATGACGAAGCCCCCGCGGACGCCCGTGTAGGGCAGCGTCATGAGCATGTCCATGACCACGTTGAGCCCTGCGCCCTTGCACGCGAACAGCGCCCTCCCGCCGACCATCGCGGCGCCCGCCGCCACCTCGAAGGCCACCACCTCGTTGGTGGACCACTCGGCGTGGAAGCCCAGCTCCTTCGCCGCCTCCGCGATGTACGGCATTATCTCCGATGAAGGGGTCCCCGGGTACGCGGCTCCGAGCTGGACGCCCGCCTCGACGGCCCCCCTGGCTATGGCCTCGTTGCCCAGCATGAGAACTCTCTTGCCGGGCTCGTCTTCATACACTGACACTTTACTTGCCTCCTAGATCATTCATGTTCAAACGATACCTGTTCAGGTACCCCAGGGCCGTTATGGCTCTCTCCGGGGTCGGGTAGACCGGGATGCCGCTTCTCTGGAGGGCGTCGACCTCGACCTTCTGGACGTCCGCCCCGCCCAGGTAGTTCACAGCCACGGGGACGCCTTTCTCCTCGGCCTTCTGCACCACCTCCCCCAGAAGCTCGACGGTGTCCGGTATGGGGTCACCGAAGACCACGAGTACCATGTCCGCCTCGCCGCTCTCCAGCACTACCTCCAGGGCGTCCCTGTACATCCCGGGCTCCGTGAAGGCGTTCCCGGTCAAGTCGAGGGGGTTCCTCAAAATACAATAGTCGGGTAGAGCCTCTCTGAGCCAGTCTACGGTTTTCTGTGAAAGCGTGCAGAGGGTCAGCCCCGCCTTCTCCGAGGCGTCCGAGGACAGTATGCCGGCGCCCCCCGAGCTCGTAACCACGAGCAGTCTGGGGCCCCCCGGCACGGGCTGCATCGAGAAAGCCTTCGCGGCGTCCAGGAGCTCCTCCAAGCTCTCGACACATATGCCTCCGCTCTGGGAGACGGCCGCCTCGAAGACCTCGCCGCTGCCGGCCAGTGAGCCCGTGTGGGCCAGAACCGCCTTCCTGCCCGCCTCCGTCTTGCCGCCCTTCAATACGAGCACCGGTTTGCCGGCGGAGGCGCCCCTCACCGCCTTCATGAGCTTCCTGCCCTCGTCCGTCCCCTCGGTGTACACCGCTATGACCCGTGTTCCCTCGTCGCCTCCCAGCCAGGAGATGAGGTCGGCCTCGTCAACATCCGATTTATTTCCGAGGGCGACTGACTTGCTGTACCCGACGCGGCTGTCCACTAGATAGGACGGGGCCTCCAGGGCGATGGAGCCGCTCTGCGAGATCACGGCGACGGGGCCCACCCCCTTCACCAGGGGCCACGTCGCGCAGAACCCTGAGACGGGGTTGCTGACGCCCTGACAGTTGGGGCCGACGACCCTGATGCCTCCTCTGGCAGCCGTCTCCAACACAGTCTTCTCCAGCCTCTCGCCTTCGGGGCCTATGTCCTTGAAGCCGCTTGAGATTATAACGGCGCCTTTGACCCCCTTCTGGACGCATTCCTCCATTACGCCCGGCACAAACCGGGAGGGCACCACGATCACTGCGGTGTCCACGTCCCCGGGCGTGTCCAGCACGCTGGGGTACGTCTTCACACCCAGGATCTCTCCTCCGCGAGGGTTCACAGGGTAGACCGGGCCCCTGAACCCGGCGTCCACGATGTTCTTGAGTATCTTGTGCCCTATCTTGTCTGGGCTGGCCGACGCGCCTATGACTGCCACCGAGGACGGGTCGAGAACCGCGTCAAGGTCGTCATCTGGCTCCACGGCGCCAACTTCGTCCTCTTCATCACCCAATATGATCCTGGCGTCCACGATCTTCGCCGCGTCCCCATAGACGATGATTGGGTTGAGGTCTATCTCGGCGATGCCCGGATTCTCGAGCATCAGACTAGATGTCTTGACGATTATGTCCGCCAGGGCCGCCTTGTCCACCACGGGCATCCCACGCGCGCCTTCCAGAACCCCACGTGACTTGATCTCCCCCATCATCTTGACGGCCTCGCTGTGGACGAGGGGAGCCACCCTGAAGGAGACGTCTTTGACTATCTCGGTGAGTATACCGCCGACGCCGAACATGACTGTAGTGCCGAACTGGGGGTCCCTGGTGGCCCCGACTATCACCTCAACCGAAGGCGCCGCCATCTCCTCCACGAGGACGCCGCGTATCTCGGCATCAGGGACCCTCTCTTTGACACGTTCGATGACCCGGTCGTAGATTGCACTCAGCTCGTCGTCGTCGCCGATGTCGAGGGCCACGCCTCCGGCGTCTGATTTGTGGAGTACCTGGGGTGAAACGATCTTCAGGACGACGGGGTACCCGATCTCGCGGGCAGCGCTGATGGCCTCCTCCTTGTCCTTCGCGACGCGGTACCTAGTCGTGGGGAGCCCCACCTGGGAGATAAGGTCCTTGGCCTCGTGCTCAAACAGAGCCTTACGGTTCTGTTCTCCTGCTTCGTCGATGATAGTCTTCACGTCACTCATCTTCCATAACATCATTCGTGTGAGTTTTTATCACATTCGAGCATGCTCGATGAAATTATGGGGCGACGTTTTCCCTGTGCACGCAGACTATTATAGAACAACCGAGAAATCCAGCCTAGATCGATATGGCTTCGCCAGAAAGCCCCACCATAGTCCTGATAACCACGCCCCTCGGAGACATAGAGATCGAGGTATTCCGAGACAGAACCCCGGTAACCTCGGAGAACTTCCTCCGATACGTGGACGAAGGGCTCCTCGACGGCACCGCCTTCTTCAGGACCGTCACCATGGAGAACCAGCCCGACTCGGACGTGAAGATAGAGGTAATTCAGGGAGGCACGGAGCCCAAGGACGCCGCCTACCCATCAACGTACCCCCCGATCGAGCACGAGACCACTGAGACAACGTGGCTGAGCCACGTGGACGGCGCCGTCTCCATGGCGAGGTGGGCCCCGGAGACCGCGACCTCCAGCTTCTTCATCTGCATAGGGGACCAGCCCGAGCTGGACTATGGGGGCAGGAGGAACCCGGACGGGCAGGGATTCGCGGCGTTCGGACGCGTCAGAAGCGGCATGGACGTGGTCAAGGCAATCCATAGGCAGCCCCACGAAGGGCAAAGGCTTGAGCCACCCATAGAGATATTGAGCTGTCGACGCATCAGATGACACACTTTATCCCCCGCGAGACTGGCACCCCTTAAAGCCTCTTAGGCATTCATAGGATCATGAGGATCGGCGTCCCCCCGTGGCTCGCCTTGCTGTTATTGGCGCCGGCCATGGGCGAGCTTCTCTCGGGCTCGGCGCCACCGGCCGAGTTCTTCCAGCCCTTCGGGTTCACCGTCATGGTGGCGCTCTACGGCTGCGGGGCCCTGGTGTGCAGGGAGCTCAAGGTGCGGTGGAGGAAGGGCGTGGGCACCCTGGTGCTGCTGGGGTGCGGCTACGGCGTCCTCGAGGAGGCCCTCATGGTCGCCAGCTTCTACAACCCGTCGTGGATGGACCTCGGCGTCCTAGGGGGCTTCGGCCGAGCCTGGGGCGTGAACTGGGTGTGGGCGGTGGAGCTCACCATCTACCACGCCCTCTTCAGCGTGGTGACGCCTGTCCTCCTCGTGGAGCTAGCCTACCCTTCCCGCAAGGCGACGCCGTGGCTCACCGATAGGCGACTCAAGATCGTGGCCGCCGTCCTGCTCCTGGACGTCGTGGCGGGGTTCATCCTCTTCGGCAACATGCTGGGCTTCTGGCCTCCAAGAGTCCAATACCTCCTAGGGGTAGCGGCTACAATGGGGTTCGTGTACGCCGCCCATCGTCTGCCGAGCGACTGGGCGAGAAGGGGAAACAGACCCATGCGCCGCCCAGCCTTCTACACGGCGGTGGGCTTCTTCGCGGCCCTGGCGTCCGCGCTGACGTTCGGGTGGCTGCCTTCCGTATCAGACAGCTTCCTCCACCCCCTTCTGGTTTGCGTTGTGGGCGTCGCCGTGGTCTACGGCGTCGTCAGGTACCTCGCGGGCTTCGAGTGGCGAGAGGCCAGGAGAAGCCACCTCATGGGGCTCGTCTCGGGGCCGATGCTGCTCTTCATACTCGTGTCGCCCCTCCAGGAACTCGACGCGTCGAGACCCGACGACACCTCAGGCATGATCATCGTCGGGGCAGCGTTCCTGCTCCTTCTCACGTTGCTCTGGTTAAAAGTCAGAAAAAACGACACCCACCTATCAGGGATCACGACGGAGACCGAGGAACCTGAAGAATTAAAAGAATACAAATAGAATATAGTGGAAGCCTTCGGCTAGCCATCCTCGTAGATGAAGATCTCCTCGATGCTTTTTTCGAAGAACCTCGCCATCTTGAAGGCCAGGTCCAGGCTCGGGTTGTATTTACCGGTCTCTACCGCGTGGATGGTCTGTCTGGTAACGCCCAGCTCCTGGGCCAGCTGCTCCTGGGAGATGTTCTTCACGGCTCTGAGGACCCGGATGTCGTTCTCCAAGGGCTAGTCCCCCATCTGCCTACCGTAGTACCAGACGAAGAGGGCGTAGACCACTAGTATTGCGTTGGCCTGGTAGGCGAACGCGTACCCGACGCTTCTGTACTCGGTGAACCCCCGGTAGCTCAGCTCGACGAGGGCTATTCCAAGGAAACCGGTGAGGGCGGTCACGTAGCCAAGGGTCCTGCTCGCCGCCTTGGCGCGTATGGCCACGGTTCTCTCGTCATGAAGCA
>CAZEMD010000181.1:0-4663 GCA_964513225.1 uncultured Candidatus Bathyarchaeia archaeon
AGGTGCGTGGGTATTGTGCCGCCGTCTGTGCCCCGGTGGTTGCTGTAGATATCGTTCATCAGCTCTTTTCCGTCTTTGAGGTTGGCCAGACCGGGGATGCCGCCGAAGGCGGCGCAGGCGCCCAAGGCGATGACGATCTTGGATTTTTCACGGATGTCCTTTATGATCTCCTCTTCGTGGGTGTTCCTTATCCCGCCCTCGACTATGGCTACGTCGATGTCTTCCGGTATCTCCTTGGCGTCTATGAGGGTCGGGGCGTATATGGGCTCGTTGGCCGCCAGTATCTCGATCAGCGTCTCGTGTAGTCCCAGCGCAGCCACCTGACACCCGCTGTCCCCGGCCAGTCCAATCAATAATATCCTTGCCATTTCGTCTCCTGCCTTTGAATGTTGTACCCAGAACCCTGCGTGTTTGAGGATGCGCCGTCATTTTTCATGTGTTTATTGGGCATTCTGGGAATCTAGTATGGGTTAAAATGCGATCATATATTGTTTTCTACGTCTCGGGTTGACGGAAAATACGATCGTGATGACGGCCTAACTGCGGCTGGAACGTCTGTGTCGGCGGTTCTCAGCTGAGGAATCTTATCACCGTCTGGACGTCGCCCTCCACCCGCACCGTTATGGGCCCCATGGCGTCCTCCCCCTTCAGGTTGAGCGAGAAGTGTCCCGCGTATGCCGCCTGCCGGTTGACGCCGAAGCTCAGACGATCATCCTCGGCCCACCGCGTGAACACCTTCCTCACCGTGTCTCTAACACGTTCCCGTGCGATCGAGCTCCTCAGCCCACCTAGCGCCTCCACTCCCTCAAGCCTGACCGAGACCAAGCCCTGTTTGGTCTCCACCTCGATCTCGCCGAAGATGTTTCTGATGGCCTGCGCCACCTTGTCGGGGTCCTCCGTGGGCTGAAGCCTGGCCCTAATCCATGTCACCGTCAATGGACCTCAGCTTCCCCAGCAGCGTGTCCAGGCTGCGTTCAAGGTTATCCACGCCGTTCTCGTTCGTTAAGATGTAGTTGGACATTGCTATGGCGTCTCCCATGCCGAAGCTCAGCTCGCGGTGGTCCCTCTCCCTGAAGACCTGCCTGTTGGTGGGGTCGTCGCTTCTCCCCCTGTTCCTGAGGCGCTTGTACCTGGTCTCGGGGGAGGCGTGAGCGGCTACGAGGTATATGTCGAAGGCTTCCTCGAAGGCGTAAACCTCGTCGAGGCTCCTGACGCCGTCCAAGGCCACCCTGTTGTTGGGCTCACCGATTATGAGGGGCACACACTTCTTGGCCACGGCGGCGTCTCCCCCGGACCTGCGTATCTCCTCGGCCATCTCCCCCAGGTTCTCCGGGGTGGGTGGCAGGTTCCTCATACGCACCTCGTGCCTTATCACGTCCCCCATGGTGAACACGGAGTAGCCCCTGTCCCTGAGGAGGTTGGCCAGCGTCGTCTTCCCGGAGCCTGCCATGCCCGTTATCAGCAGCAGCCTGCGTTTAGCCATCTAGGTGATCCTCTCTAGCCCGCCGAAGCGGGTCTTGATGTAGACCCGGTCAAGGCCGGCGTCCAATGCCTGCTTCGCCAGCTCCACCAGGTGCTCCCTCGTGGGTGATTCCATCTTCTTCAGCTCGGGGGAAAGGACCTCGCCCTGGTTGTCGAACTGTTGAAGATAATATACGTCGGCGTAGCCCTTGATGCCCTCCGCTATCCTCTTGATGAAGTCCGGCTCATCGGAGACGGTGGGGGCGACCGTGGTCCTTGCCTCCACCTCGACGCCCAGCTCCTTGCAGAGCGCGAGGGTCTTCCCCACAGATGCGCTGAACACGCTCCCAAGCTTGGGCACGCCCGATACTGTGCCATAGTCCTCAGGGGTAAGGGGCGCCTTCACGTCCAAGGCCACCCTGTCTATGAGCCCGGTTCCCAGAACCCTCTCAACCGACTTGAATATGGTTCCGTTGGTGTCGAGCATGAGCTTCAGCCCGTAGGTCTTCACCAGCTTGGCTGCCTCGAGCACCGCGTCGGGCTGGAGCAGGGGCTCGCCGCCCGTGAACACCACGGCGTCCAGCTGGGGCACGGGCTTCATGCCTATCTCCAGCCTCTCCTCGATGTACCCCAGGTCCACATCCTCGCCTGAGTCGAGGGGGATGAGCCCCGAGTTCTGGCAGTACGGGCACCTGATGTTACACCCCGCGAAGAAGACCACCATGGAGACGTTCCCATACCAGTCCACGGTAGACATGTCCGTTATACCGCCCAGCCTCGTCCACTTTACCCCCTAGGATTTCACTCATGAAATGTATCTCTGGTTATTCAAGGTTTAGGCGACCGCCCCCAGCAGGTAGACCCCCAGAAAGATTATCACGGAGCCCACGATCCGCACCCCGCCGTACCTCTCCTTTAGCAACACCACCCCTAGAGCGGCTCCTAGCACCACGCTCATCTGCCTCAACGCCAGGATGTAGCTTACCTGCGCCAGGCTCATGGCCACGAGAACAAGCATGTAACCGCCCTTCATGAGGACGCCGGCGACGGACACCCTGAACACGGAGCCCCTCAGCTCCTTTTTTATGTTGCCCACGCCTCTCCGTCTCACTATCACGAGGGACAGCATCCCTGTTATTATGAAGCCCAGCCAGAACGAGTACAGCAAGGGGTCAACCGCGGTCACCCCCATCTTGTCCGATATGCTGTAGACGGTGGTGCCGAGCGCCGCCACGAACGCGTACCTCGACGCGGGGGCGCCCAGAGCCTTCAACGGCCTCGACAACTCTTCCCTGCTCCAGCCCTTGAGGTGGAGCACGTAGACCCCGACTAGTATGAGGGCTATGCCCAGCGCACCCCAAAGAGTGACCCTCTCACCGATGAGCAGGGACGCCGCTATCGCCACGAACATGGGCGAGGACCTCGCGACGGGGTAGACGACGCTCAGGTCACCCTCCTCGTACGCCTTCCCCAACGCCAGGAAGTATATCGTCTCGGCGACGCCGCTGGCGACGAGAAACGGGAGTATCTCCACCGGGAAATATATCTCTGGCAGGATCACGTAGAAGACTGGGAGGAAAAGGGCTAGGCTCAAGACGTTGAGCAGAAGCATGAAGCTGTCCTTGTCGCCCGCCTCCTTCGCTACGTAGTTCCACAGGGCGTGGGAGACGGCTGAAGCCATGACCAGCGTGAAGGGCAAAGCGTCCAACGGTTATCTGCTCAGTATTCGACGCTGTGGTATAATGGTTCTTCCCCAACGTTTTATTCACGCGGCGCGAATTCAATGTGAAAGCCATGAGTATAAGGTGCTTCATGGCCGTCGAGTGCGGCGGCGACGAGCTTGCGGCGAAGTTCACTGAGGTGAGGAGGGTGCTGGAGGCCACGAGGGCCGACATCAGATTCGTGGAGACAGAAAATATCCACCTCACCCTCAAGTTCCTCGGCGAGATAGGGCAGAGCCTCGTGGAGCAGGTGTCACAGGTCGTCGAGGGGACCAGCTTCCAGCCGTTCACCGCCAGGATCGAACGTGTGGGGGTCTTCCCCAACCTGAGGAGGCCTAGGGTCGTTTGGGCGGGCATCACCGAAGGCGCGTCCCGGCTGGAAGAGATATGGAGCGAGATCGACGGTGAACTCAGCAAGTTGGGCTTCGAGAGGGAGAGGAGGAGGTTCAGCCCCCACATAACCATCGGCAGGGTGAGGAGCGGCAGGAACCGGGACAAACTGGTCCATGAAATCTCATCGCTAAGCGACTACGTGTTCGGTGAACTCCACGTGGACAGGGTCTCGCTTAAGAAGAGCGTGCTGACGCCGAGGGGCCCCATCTACTCCACTCTGGCGGAGTCAAACGTAGACAGGTAGATATTTCAGTCGTGCAAGATATCTTGCATCCCACTGAGGCGGTGAACGTCATGGACTGGAACGAGCTCAAGCCGAGGATACTGAAGCTGGTGAAGCCCACCGAGGATGAGAACCTGAAGGTGCAGGAGTTTTCGGAGAAGCTGATCAAGGATGTCAACCGGGTTCTGGAGGCGGAGGGCGTCGAGGCTAAGGCTGAGCTCCACGGCAGCGTCACCCACGGCACATGGGTGAGTGGAGGAGAGGACATCGACCTGTTCATCGTGCTGGACCCCAAATACAGGCGGGGAGACCTCCACAAGGTCCTGGACGCCTTGAAGAGGAGCCTCGACGGCGACTACGTGGAGGCCTACGCCGAGCACCCCTACCTACAGGCGTCCATGGAGGGGTTCATGGTCGACATGGTTCCGTGCTTCAGGCTGGAGAAGGGGGGAACCATAAGGTCTTCCACGGACAGGACCCCCCTCCACTCGGAGTACCTCGCCGAGGCGCTCACCGACGATATGAGGGACGAGGTGAGAATCCTTAAACTCTTCACGGAGACCATCGGGGTCTACGGCGCCGAGATAAGGGTGCAGGGGTTCTCCGGTTACCTATGTGAGCTGCTCATCGTTAAGTACGGCTCTTTCTGGGGGCTGGCCAAGGAAGCCGCCGGTTGGAAGAACGGGGAGGTCGTCAGCCTCGACCCCGGCCTCGATGACGATGCGTTGAGGAAGAGCTTCGACGACCCGCTGATAATCCTGGACCCCACGGACGCGTCAAGAAACGTGGCTTCTGCGCTTAGCCCGGAGTCATACTGGACCTTCGTCGCCGCGTGCAGGGGCTTCACCGAGAAACCGGACATCAA
>CAZEMD010000182.1:0-4616 GCA_964513225.1 uncultured Candidatus Bathyarchaeia archaeon
CGCTGAAGAGCTACGGGATAGCCGACTTCTTCGACAGGTTCATACCGGGCGTCTCGGTGCCGCAGGAGCTTCTGGCCAGCATGAAGAAGGCGAAGGAGGAGCCCGACAAGGCGAAGAGGAGCCAGCTGTACGACGAGGTGAACCTGGAGTTCTTCAGGCCCTTCATCAAGGAGATCCATAAGACCACGAGCGCGGCGGGGATACACGTCATGGCTGTGCTCTATGAGAGGATATTCGAGCCTCTGCTGGAGGCGTTCTAGGAGGGACACGAGATGATAATCACAGAGAAGAAAGCGATGGAGGAGATCCAGGAGATGATCGCGCCCTACGGTAAGCTGTTCATAGTGGGCTGCGGAACGTGCTCCACAAGCTGCCAGACCGGCGGCGAGGACGAGGTCAAAGAGATGACCGAGAAGCTCGGTGACCGGGTCGCCGGCTGGGCCATGGTGGAGGAACCCTGCGACCTGAGGATCAACAGGCGAGATCTGAAGGCGTACAAGAAGCAGATAGCCGAATCCGACGCCATACTGGTCATGGCTTGCGGGGCGGGCGTTCAGACAGTAGGCATATACAGCGACAAGATAGTGCTGCCGGCGCTCAACACGCTGTTCATAGGCGAGACAGAGCGCCTAGGCAAGTTCCACGACATGTGCAGGACCTGCGGCGACTGCATCCTCGACGAGACCGGCGGCATATGCCCGCTCACCCGGTGCGCCAAGGGGCTGCTCAACGGGCCATGCGGCGGCCAGGTTGAAGGCATGTGCGAGGTCGGGGACTACGAGAACGAGTGCGCGTGGGTTCAGATCTATGACAGGCTCAAGGAGCAGGACAGGCTGGACCTGTTCACGGCCTTCAGGCCTCCGAGGGACTTCTCCAAGAAGACCCTGAAGATGCACCGCTATTTCTAGTCTCTTTCACCCTTTCCTTTTTTCATGTGTTCCTCGAAGATAGCCGGTATCATTTCTGGGGACTCGAAGGTGTGGATGCCCTCCATCGCGTCAAGCCTCGCTACGTTGTAGGCGTCCTCCTTCCGCACCCTGAGCCTCAGCTTCTTGCCGCTGGGGAGGGTAGTGGTGGTCTCGCCCTCCCTGTAGTCCACAGGCATGATGTACACGGGGACGTATCCCTTCACGGCCTGGAGGGCGGCGTTGGTGAGCAGGGTGTCGGCGACCCCGACGGCCAGCTTGGCCACCGTGTTGCTTGTGGAGGGGGCTATCAGCATGAACATGAACTCCCCGAGCTGCAGCCTGGCGGCGAGGAAGGGCGTGTTGGCGTCCACCTCGCTCCAAACCCTGTCGAAGCTGTAACGAAGCTCATCCTCGATCCTGTAGTACTTGGCCACAGTCACCCCTGCCTTGGAGAGAAAGACCTCGACCTTTAGCTCATGGTGCGCTGCTTTCAGCGCCTTCATGACCTTTATTGTCTCGTTTATCTTGTCGCCGGAGCCCGTTATCCCCCACGCTATCTTCATTCTAGTTCCTCCATGTACTCTATGAGTCTCTTCACCGTCTTCCTCATGCTCCTCATGCCTTCGTCGTCCTCCCTGATTCCGTCCATGCTGTCCTTGGACCAGAGGGAGGCGCCGAGGTTGGCGCCGAAGAAGCCGCCGCTCAGGTGGATGGCGCCGTTCAGCGTCAGGTAAGTCTGTATCTGCTGCAGGGCCAGCTCCTGTCCCCCGACGCGGTCGCCCCCCACCGCGATGGCGACGCCGGGCTTGTCCCGTAGGGCGTCCTTGTCCTGGGCGAGGAGCGCCCTGGTCCGGTCCATCACCGCCTTTAGCTGGGCGCTCACCCCGCCGTTGTACACCGGCGTCGCTATCACCAGCGCCTCGGCCTCCCGGAGGAGGGGGTAGAGCGCCTGTACGTCGTCGTCGAATATGCATCCGGCCCCCTTTAGGCAGTGGTCGCAGTGGTTGCAGAACTCTATGTTCTTGCCGCGTACGCCCCAGAACACGGTCTCGTGGCCGTTCTCGTGGAGCATGTCCAGCGCCGCCCTCAGCACGTACTCGGTGGTCATGGCGCGGGGGCTCCCGCATAGACCCAGAATCATATGGGTTAATCGCCTTGAACACGTATATGTTTGTCTAAAGCATATGCGGCCTACGAGGGGGATCGGTAGCCCGGTTTCGATCTCGACGTGTGGACGGGAAAAGAATATCCACGTGTATAGTATATTCATAGATGGACGGGGCTGGTATCGGGTAATGATCAACGAGATAGTGATGGCGATCATGTTCGCTGCGCTTTTCATACTGGTGGTCTCAGCGGTGATCGTCGGAGGCCGGATGGGAAAGGCAAAGACTCGATCGGCTCCCGAGACGGATGAGGCGCCGCCCAAGGAGCCCCCGAAGAAGCAGGAACCCGTGCCGGAGAGCCTTCCAACGGAGGTGGAGCAGCCCCCCGAGTCTTTGGGAATCTTCGAGGAGGAGCCACGCCTCTACATGCCTGAACCTGAGTTCTTCGCGCGCGAGCAGACCGTCGAGATACCTGAGCCGGAGGAGGTTGAAGAGACGGTGGAGTTCTATGAGCCGGCGGTCGAGTTACTTGAGCCGGAGGCGGTTGAAGAGTCTGTGGAGTATTTTGAGCCGGTGGTCGAGTTACCTGAGCCAGAGGCGGAGTATGTGCCAATAACTGAGGAGCCCGAGCGAGAGGCATCCATGCCGGAGGTCGTCTCACCAGAGCCTGTGTTGTTTGAAGAGCCGCGGGCCGAGGAGCCGGTTGACGCTGAACCCTTCGAGGATACCTACAGGGAGCCGGCCTACTTCAGAGACGATGACGTGATACCCGTCCAGGGCGTGACGACCTGCCCACACTGCGGCGAAAAGGTGCCCGCCACCCTGTACTGCATAAACTGCGGGAAGTCACTGAACGAGTGAGCCGCGTCAAGAACCATCTTGAACAGCCTTTATAGAGGCGGGCGCCGCAGGTTATCCCTGAACCGATATGCCGAGGAACAGAGTTAAGATAACGGTGCAGAAGTGCGTGGACCCCGCCATCATCTTCGACGGCAAGGTCCCCAACATGCCCGGGAAGGACGAGCCCTACGTGAAGTGCAGCTTCCAGGAGGGGCAGAGCTGGATCGTGGAGAAGAACATGCAGATGCCCGAGGGCTTCTGCGGCTGGGCGTGGAGGGACCTCTACAAGGACCTGTCCGTAATGGTCATGGGAGGCGACTTCGATCCCTGGGTAGAGAAGGGGTTGATGTACACTTCCTGCTCAGACGGGATCAGACCCGTCAGCTTCAAGATGGAGAGGCTTGAAGACTAACCCCTTTTTTATTTAACCCTGATTTATTTTTGGACTCGATACGCTGTTAGAGTCTAGACATTAAGTTGATTAACCGGTCTCGGCTCTCTTCCTGCATTCTTCCAGTATCTTCTCGAGGCTCTCTGATCTGCCGACGGCCAGCGCCTTCTCTATGAAGGGTATCGCCTCGCCGTGTCTGCCTTTGATGAAGAGCACGAGGCCCTTCATCTGGTTGGCGAGGGGGTTTTCGGGGTCCCGCTTCAGGGCCTCCTCGAAGAACTCCATGGCCTCGTCGTAGCTCTGAAGGTTGTAGTCCACCTGCCCCCTGAGCGTGTAGTTGACCGAGGACTTGTTCAGCTCGAGAGACTTGTCGATGGCCTTCTTCGACTCCTCAAGATCGCCCTTCCTCATGAGGATGGTTCCTTTCAGCTGCCAGTTCAGGTGGTTGGAGTCGTCGAGGGCGGCGGCCACCTCCACGGACTTCAGGGCCTCTTCGTAGTCACCCGTGTTGGCCAGCGCCTGCGCGTGGAGGTTCCAAAGGCTTACTTTCTCGGGCTCCAAGTCGATGGCCTTCTCCAGCTTCTCCGCCGCCTCCTCATACCTGCGTTGCCTGAATAGGGTGATGCCCTCTTCGGAGAGTTTAGGCTGGTTCTCGTCGGAGCCCATGGGTATGAAGACGCTGTTTTCTGGTTAAGGGTTTCCCCCCATTTTCATCAGAGTAATCCGGACGTTTTCACAGGTTTTATAATACACGTGGCTCATGTGAGCTTCAGGATGAGCGTTCAGTTTTCACCCTGTGGAATCGTCTGCGACTACTGTAGCTGGTTCAAGGGAGAGAAGATGCCTCTGTGCCCCGGCTGCAAGGCCACCGAAGGCAAGCCTTTCTGGGGTAGCTGCGAGACCTACGCCTGTGCCAAGGAACACGACGTAGAACACTGCGGAGTGTGCGAGGAATTCCCATGCGACGGCTTCATGTCAAGGTACGACCCAAGTGAGGGCCCGGAAAACGCCGTGGTTAGGGCCGGGCTTCTCGCGTACCTGGCGAGGCACGGCGACGAGAAGACGGTTGAGTTAATCAAAAGGATTGAAAAAGAAGGCTAGTGTTGCCCACCGTTTTCCATCAACACCTCCGCCTCCCGCCTTAAAAGCAGGGGGTAGAGGAAGGCGACTAGCAGCGTCAACGCCCCGCCTATGAAGGCGGGCGTGTCGAGGCCCACCCTCTCCATGAGGGCTCCACCGAGTATGGGGGATACGACGCCCCCGCCGTTCATGGATATCATCCTCAGGCTGTTGGCGGTGGACTTCTCGTCCTCTCCTATGCTCCTCATGAACATGCTGGTGATGAGGGGGTCCGACATGAACCGGGTGCCC
>CAZEMD010000183.1:0-4575 GCA_964513225.1 uncultured Candidatus Bathyarchaeia archaeon
CTCCTAGTTACAGTGTTCATGCAATGCGGCGCCGTCATATATAGGTTTTGACGGTTACGCCGTGACCTCGATCTCCTCCGCCCGCCTCCAGAAGCCTCGCCGGTTGAGGCGTTTCCCTAGCCACACCAGGCTCAGCATTATTGGCACCTCCCAGAATAGGCCCATGGTGGTGCCGAGAGCGGCCTGAGACCCGAGCCCGTAGAGGCTTACCGCAGTCGCGATGGCTATCTCGAAGTGGCTGCTGCTGCCGATAATCACCGTGATGATGCCCTCCCTGTAGGCCAGCCCCGCAAACCTGGTTATCAGCAGGTTCACGCCGACAACCACGAAGAAACCCACCAGCAGCGGGATGGACACGAGCACCATGAGGTCCGGGTTGTTCAGCAGCACGTCGCCGTTCAGGCTGAACAATACGATGAGGGTCGTGAGCAACGCCAGCATGCTCACCTTGCCCACCGCCGGCCTGTATACGCCTTGGAACCATTCCTCGCCTTTCGCCCGGGTCAGGTATTTCTTGGAGAGGTAGCCGAGGACGATGGGGAGCCCTATGAACACGAGCACCGAGACCGCGAGGACAACCCTGTCTATGGGTATCCTCTGGACGCCCGTGAGCAGCGAGACCACCGGCGCGTAGAGCACCATGATGGTCACCGTGTTGAGGCTGGTGGTGATGAAGTTCTGCTCCTGGTTGCCTTCCGCTAGGCCGCCCCAGACCAGCACCATGGCCGTGCAGGGGCTGCTGCCCAGCAGGATGAGGCTGACCACGAGTTGGTCGTGGCCAGCGAGGAACAGGCTTGCCAGGATCACCGTGACAATGGGCGCGATAACCCAGTTGCTGAAGAGGGTGAAGACGATGGGCCTCGGGTTATTCGCCAGCTTCCTGAGCTCGTCCAGCCTAAGGTTGAGGAGCGCGGGGTACATCATGAGGAACAGGCATATCCCGATGGGCACGCTGATGCCTCTTACCTGCCAGCCGTCGATGGCTTGGCTGAGCCCGGGCAGGTACTGTGAGAGTGTCAGGCCGACGCCCATGCAAGCTATGACCCAGAACGCCAAGTACTTCTCGAAGGCTCCGAGCTTGGCTTTGTTATCCCCCATTCTTCTCTGCTCCGTTGATTCTAGAAACGAGATGCATAAACATATTTAAATTTGTTTATTTGTATTTATGGGTGGGGCTGGAGATATGAACACGCTGGGAAACAAGGAAAGACTTGGGAAACTACTTGAGACACACTTCTGCGACGCCCAGGACTCCCAGCGACACGAGTCTGAGTTACGCGTCCTGACAGAACAACTGTTTGAGTCCATGGACCTTCAAAGCAGGGCCACGGTGTTCAAGTCTCTGGCCGACGAGAAACGTCTCAAGATACTGACGCTTCTAACATTCCGAGATATGTGCAACTGCGAGCTAACAGTCGCCCTCGGCCTCACCCAGCCAAACCTCAGCCACCACGTCAGGAAGCTGGAGAACGCGGGGCTGGTGAGAAGCGAGAAGAGGGGAAGATGGGTGTACTACTCCCTCACCGACGAAGGTATGCCCGATAGGCTGGGCTTAACCTAGCTCGCCTATCGCGGCCTCGGCGGCTTGTATGCATGAGAGAAGGTCGTCGAGGGTGACCACGAGGCTCCCGATGCCTCGCATGCACTCCACGTTTATGGTGACGACGCCCCTCGTGGCGTCTGCCTTTATCTCGACTCCCGTCGGTGTCGTCAGGTTGTCTGGCTCGATCGCCTTGAGTATGGATTCAGCTGTCTTATGGTCCCTGTACTGTATGGTTACCGTGGCTTCACTCTTTGAGGTGCTCCGGGACAAGGCTGTTCACCATAGCTATGAACTCCTCCTCTTTATCAATGGGCACGTAGGCCCCCGCGGCGACGTCGTGGCCACCCCCGCCTCCCCCCACCGCCTCCGCCGCCCTCTGCATCACCAGACCCATGTGGAGGCCGCGGGAGGCCAGCTCCGTCGAGCCCCTGGCGGAAACCTTCACCTGGCCGTCCTCGCTCAAGGCCGTGGAAACGATGGGCTTCATGCTCTTGAGTATCCCCTGGCTAAGCAGTATCCCCGAGACGACGCCTATCACCGTGTCGTCTATGGCGTCCCCCGCCCTGATGAGGTAGACGTTGTCCAGCTCCTCCACCATCTCGTTCTCCCTCACCAGGTCGAGGCTCGACCCTATCCTGCGGCGGTACAGGTCCAGGGTCTCCTGGGCCTCCGTCATGGCCTCGCCGCGGTCGCCGAGGCAGACGCTGAGCCCCACCCCCTGCCTGCCCATCCTGCCGCAGGCGTTGAGGAGGCTACCGTACTCCCTGCCGCTCCGGAGGCACGTGCTGGGCTCCTCCAGCCTGAAAGTGTAGATGGTGCCCAGTAGCTGGTGGACGGCCTCTGCGTCGCAGCCCTCGCCCACCATGTGGCTGCTCAGGGCGCTGAAAAGCGTCCTCTTCTCCTCGTCGGAAAGGTCGGACAGTGAGCGCAGCCTGTCCCCCTCTTCGATGGGTATGCCCACCTCCCTGAGGAACGCCACGCAGGCCCCCTCGTCCCCGCTCAGCCCCGGTATGAAGGGGACGGTGGTGTAGGCGACGGCCCTGGCGAGGGGCCGCGTCTCGTACCCGTAGAAGATGAGCCCCACATGCTTCTCCAAGTACCCGTCCCTGACCGCGTCCTCCTCTATAAGCGTGTTCAGGCCCGTGAGGGTCTTCCTCTCCCCCTTGTCCTGCTGATCTCCCAGGGCTCCGACGAGGCCCAGGCAGCTCAGGTCCCTGTTCTCGTCGTCCACCTCTCTGGCGAAGAGGTAGCATATGCCGCTTGCCGCTATGTCTCTCGCGCCGTCGATGCCGTGGAGCATGGGGTTCACGTGCACTATGTTGTCCGCCTTGTGCTCCGCCGGGAGGTGGTGGTCGAGTATGATGACGTCCATGCTCAGGTTCTCGGCGATGAGGTCGGTGTAGCCGCTGCCGAAGTCGCTGAAAAGTATGAGGCTCGGGTTCTCCTCCGCCAAGCTCCTCACCAGCTTGTCGTCGAGCTTCTTCTCGCTGCTGGTCCTGAACGCCGCGCCCATGCGGTGGGCCACGACGCTGAGGATGCCTCCGCTGGCGAGACCGTCGGCGTCGTTGTGGGTGACTATCCTTATCCTGCCGCCTTTCTCGACGTGCCTGTGGAACAGCTCTACGGCTGGCTTGAAAGAAGAAAAGAAAGCGTCCTCGTCTGACATTGGGGTCAGCTTATACGGTGACTATCTCGCGCCGGTAGTTCCAGTCCCTAGGCAGGGCTCCCTTTCGCTTGTAGTACCTGGTGACGCGGTAGATCATGCTCTCGGTGAGCTGCATTCCCCTCTTGTTGCTGTAGTCCTTGGGGTTGCGGTCCAAGTGCCTCCGGAGACGGGTGGCGCGTACCATCAGGTTGTAGAGGTCCTCGGGTATCTCTGGGGCGAGCCCCGCCTCCTCCAGCACCTTCCTGACGCCGTACCCCACGATGGGCTTCACCAGGGGCACCCCGTGGACGTCTCTGAGGATGTTACCTATCTGGCTCTGAGTCTTACCCTCGCGGGCCAGGTTGATTATGAGAGCCTTGACCTCGTTTGGCTGGTAAACGACCCAGTTGGGGGGCCTCTTGCTCACCGGCCTCGTGCTCTGGCTTCTGCCGCGCATGGTCGAGAGTTTTCCTACCATTCAATGATTTCTCCGGGTGCTTTATGGTTAGACTCTACACCATTTAAAAAGGTTATCTCGGAAGTTGGAGCCTGGCTGGGCACCTGTTATCTACCACCGCAGCAAAACATAGCGTGTGAGTCATATTGGTAAAGGAGGTTGAGAGCGTCCTACGCGTCGGAAGGGAGCTCGCGGAGCACGTGACGGAAGCGTCTTACGGGGACCTGCCGTCCACGGTGGTGCACCAGGCGAAGCGGGTCATTCTGGACTCGTTGGGCACCATATATATGGGTGCCAGGAAGGAGGAAGCCGCCGGAGTGGACAGGTTCCTGTCCGGCCTGGGCGAGCCAGGGGAGTGCACCGTCCTGGGCACGGGCAGGAGGACCAGCATGCCGTGGGCCGCTTGGGCCAACGCCGCCTACGCCCAGGTGCACGACTGCAACGACGGTCACAGGGAGGCAGCCGCCCTCGGCGGCTCGTCTCACCCCGGGAGGGTCGCCGTCCCCGCCGCCCTCGCGGTCGGCGAGAAGCTGGGCGCGTCCGGGCGAGACGTGATAACGGCGATAACGGTGGGCTACGACGTCGCCGCCAAGGTGAGGGGGATGAGCGAAAGGCCCCCCGCCTCGGCGTACTGCTCCGCCGCCGTAGCCAGCAGGCTGCTGGGGCTCAGCGTAGACGAGACCATATTCGCCATGGGCATCGCAGGCTACAACAGCCCCAGAGGCGTCCCCCGGACCATGGGGCTTGACATCAACTTCCTCAGCAACGGCTACCAGACAAAGATAGGGATCGAGGCCTCTCTACTCGCCAAGGAGGGCCTCAACGGCCCAAAGCTCGCCGACGACAACAGGCTATCCACCCGCTTCAAGACCCGGGGCCTCGGCGAGGAGTACGAGATAATGAACGTCTACATCAAGCCCTGGCCCACCG
>CAZEMD010000184.1:0-4562 GCA_964513225.1 uncultured Candidatus Bathyarchaeia archaeon
GCGTTGGCCGTGTAGTTCATCCAGTCGTTCACCTCCCTCTGGGCGTCCCCGGCCCGGGGTATGAGGACGTATAGGAGGTACTCCATCTTGCTCAGCTCCCCGGCGAGCCCCGCCGGATCGGTCCTGGCTGAGGCCTGATCCATTCCCGTCTGGAGCCAGATGCCTGCCTCCCGGTCCCGGTGGTCCTGGGACGCCACGAGGCTGAGGTGGAGGGCCCTGACGGCCTGGGGTTCCGGGTCGGAGTAGAGGGACGCCAAGTCTTTCGTGGCGGCGCCGCTGAGCATGGCGCTCTCCAGAGCGAGGCCTACGGCTATCCTCAGGGCTCTTGGATCCAAGGTGGATTCATCTTAGAGGCGCTCCGATTTCATTTAAACCATGGCCCCACGGGGCCGACTATGCCAGCAGTCGCTCCAATTCATCGGCGCTCATGCCGCCGAGGCCGAGCGTGTCCATTGTGCGTCTCTGCTCGTTTCTATAGTCACTCTGCATGATGGTCGAGACGATGGTGATTACCGAGTCCATGTGGGGGGTGGGTACGCCGATCTGGGCGCCCAGCCTGCTCATGAACACCAGGCCGTACCCCACGTCCTCGTTGAAGTACCTATAGTCCAGGCTGCTCTGAGCCTTGATCCCCCTGTAGCCGGGGGCCTTGGAGTAGCTCGTGCTATAGTTGTTCTCAGTCTGGTAGCCTTGAAGCATGCCCAGCTCCGGGTCTGGGAGCACCTCTACGCCGAGCCTCTCGGCGACGGCGACGCGTTCCCTATCCACGGCTTCGACGAGCCTTCCTACCGCGGGGGTGACTCCGTCCTCGTAGAAGTAGAAGTCGCCTTGGGTGCGCTCGATGAGGCCCACGTTGCACAGGCTGATGGCCGGGTGGATTATGGGGTTCCCGTTCTGGAGGGTGGTCTGGAGGACGTTTTTTGCCGGCTTCATGGCCGGGTAGACGTCCTTCACCATGTCGAGCACCCTATCCGTGTTCCTGGCGGGGACGGCCGCGAGGAAGAGGCCGCCGCGGAGCTTGAGGTATACGTGGACCTTTCCGGGCTCGGTTACGCGGACGGCGTATGGCAGCGTGTTGGTCTCGGCGACGACTATGTCTTCGTCCCTCACCGTTTTCCCTATGCCGTTCTTGAACTCTATGCTGCCGCCGCAGCTGCTTGGGCACACGATGACGGTCACCCCCTTCCTGAGGTGGGGCTTCGAGGCCTCGGCGAAGGGTCTGGTGCTGTACGCGGGCCCGACGGCGACGACCAGCTCTGCGCCGTCGAGCGTCTTCTCTATGTCGTGGCCGGCGTAGCGGATCTCCGCGAACCCCTCTAGGTCTCCCTCGGCCGTTATGCCGCCGTTTTCCACCGCTGCGGTTATGTTGGTCTTGAACTCCGGGAAATCGAACAACCTGACCTCGTGGCCATGGGCCGCGAAATCGAAGGCGGCGGCGCATCCGCCTCCGCCCGAACCTAGGACAGCTACCTTCATGGGTATCTCCTATCCAAGCTAGCGTATCTTGTATGAAAAATTTTGGACCCCGCCATGCAAAAGGCATACTTTCGGGTTTCCAAAGATGTTTTCGGAAATCCGAAGAGGCGTACTGGATCGTGTATCTGGGTGTTGTGCTTGGCGGCGAGACGAAGGTGAACCTCTTGAGGACGAAAACAAAGTCTAGTAGGGGTACCCCTATTTAGTAGGGGTGGGGGTACTAGCTCTCTGGCAGGGGTTTTTCCAGGATCCCGTTGATGAGCAGAGGGTCTGGTATGCTGTATTCTCCGTCTTTTTCTACGAGGCTGGTCTTCACAAGTTTGTTTAGAATATCGGAGACGGTCGAGTTTGGTAGGCTTCGGTTTTCGCGTGCCTCTAGTATGGATTTTAATTGGCTCCAGCTCGCTCTTCTTGTCCTTGCTAAATGGTTTAAGACCACCGCGTATCTAGGGGAGTAGTTCACCAGTTTAAGCGCCTCCCTCCTTGAGAGTTTTCCTCCTTCCGTCCTTACGCTGTCCACGATTCCTGTGTTCACCTGGTTTTCATCTCTGCACCGTGTACCGAAAAGTGTGAGCCATCCCACTATCCCGTTCAGATTTTGAACGGCGTAATCTAACACGTTTCGCTCTGGGGAGAGTCTTAGCTGCTTGAATCCTTCTCGGAGAAACTCCGTCGATTCCTCGGCGGTGAAGCCGTGCATCTTGATCTCCGTGTAGTGTCTGCCGTATAGGGGGGAGTCGGGGTCGTCGAACCCCAGGAAATCGAATAGGAGCCCCATCTCGGAGCCTGTCACGACGAGGCGGATGTTTTGGTTGTAGTCTATTACGTGGGCGAACAGTCTGGGTATGCTTTTCTCGCCACGGATGATCTGGATCTCGTCGAACGCCAGCAGGAATGTCTTGTCGTTTTCTTCGGCCCACTTGTCTAGGCTATCGAATAGATCCGCGAGGTCTATTCCCTTGTTGCTCCAGTCTAGGGAGACCGAGTTGCCTAGGATGCTTACTCCCTTGACGTGTCTCAACGCGTCGATGATGGTTGTTAGCCATCTCTTGTTGGTGTTGTTAAAGGCGGACTCGATTTTCTTTACTATGTCTGCGTGCGACGGGTTGAAGGAGAGGCCTCTCAGGTCGAGCGTGATGTACGGCTGGCCTGACTCCTTTAACGCCACGTTCATGAAGGAGGTTTTTCCCGTCCTTCGCAGCCCAAATATGACTATCAGGGACGAGTAGCTGAGCGCCTTGGAGAACCTGTCTAGTTCCTCTCTGCGGTTGAAGAGGTCTTCCAGGTTCTCCTTTGGTTGGGGATCGAAGTACATGTAGGGGTACCCCTACTAGGTAGGGGTGGGGGTACTCATAAACGTTAATTCTAATATCAGGAGGGTGCCGGTATGACAGATTTTAAATTTATTCTATTCGGTTTCATCATCTTCATCGGTTAGCTCCAAAATAAGGAATTCTTCAAAAAGGTCATCATCTTCTTCATTCATGTCTTCATTGTTCTGGTATACTTTTTTAGTGTTCATTGGTATCGCGATAAAGAGTAGCACTATTAGTAGGACTAACAGCGGCCATATTTTCAAGATCTCTACTCCATCATTTTTTATTATCAAGGTTTATTAAAAATAGTGAGATGGCTTCTGTTCAAACAGATCGTCTGTCGATGATTCTTCATTATATAGATGAGTGGAGAGAGAAAGACCCTTATCTTGATGACAAGAAGGGGTTTTTGAGGTTCATCAAGTCTCGTGATCTTGGCTGTTTTAATGTAGGAGATACTGGGGTGTGGATGAACTACCATAGAGAGGCCTGTAAGAAGCGAGTGACTATCACGGAGCTGCTTTTTGATAAGCAGAAGAAGATAATCTTAAAGATCGTTTCTCTAGAAAGGAAGGATAGGAGGCCGATGGAAGAAACGGTGTTTGTGTTATCTGAAGAGGAAAAAAGGGAACTTGATGAGATGAGTGAAAGGCTAAAGAACGAAGATCCATTGAGAAGAAAACAGTTAGATGAAAAGTAATTTTTTTGATATGGTTCGAATGCATGCACTGGATCAGCTGTAGTGCGGGTGGTGGGGTGCCCACACATTTTTACAGGTAAAACTCGCGCATGGATATAATGTGTTCTTTGGGTGTGTAATATTATCGTGTAAAAGAGTTAAAACTAGAATGGCGTTAACCCGAGTAACTCCTCGGGGTTGGTCTTTATCATCTTAATGATATCCTCCTCGGATACACCCAGGTCCAGCATCAACGCTATGAACTCCCTGAAGCCCTCCACAGGTTCTCCGGGTGTTGGGTCGAAGATTTTCTTGGCTAGGCTATACTATTTCGTCTATAAAGAAGACTTGACGCGAGCACCTAGTACAATATAACGCTCGTGTTTACATATATTTGTTAATTTATCGGAATTATCTAAGCCATTTAAGAATCACCACCTTATTAATCAACAAAGAAAAAAAGGACAACACAATTTTTTTGGAGTATATAAATAAATATAAATAAAACAGAAATTTTAAGTTAACAATTTGGGGTATAGACTTATCATAAGTTATCTCATTAGACAAAAAATTGTATACTATTTATATGCATTTTATATACACGCCATATATGCATAACATATCGAAAAGCTTTTATGAATTAAAACAACTTAAAATATATGAGCCCAGAAGGTTGGTGGACTGAATTACCAGCCCAAACCTCTGTAACAAGCAGAGATAAAATCCTTCTGGACTCTAATAAATATTTTTGAATTCCAGTCCCTCTTAAAAGATGGCATTAACATAGCGTTTCTAACTTGAGGTCATGTATATGGATGTCTATGGCGCCTTTCAACAAGTTCTGTGTTTTTTGGAGTGATCTTCCTTCAGGTAACAAGTCAAGCGTTGAATACGGGCATTGATTATATCAAACTAACCGTGCGCGCGGCGAGTATATGCATGGATACCTGGAGAGGGGAAGGGTACACGACTTCACGTTGACGACCAAACAACACAATACTCACCCGCGCGTACGCGTAAATTTTAAACCGTCTTCTACAATCAGGAGTGCGAGGATTCAGCATGTATGAAAAAGGCTGCTACATGATGGC
>CAZEMD010000185.1:0-4551 GCA_964513225.1 uncultured Candidatus Bathyarchaeia archaeon
GCTGGGACTGGAACAGCACCCTCCACGACCTCGGCATGAGGCTCTGCGACATAGCCCACCAGGACTTCCTCATCCACTGTAAACGGGCCGACGACATCGAGCGCGCCCACAGGGAAGGCAGGCTCGCCTGGGTGTCCGTCCTGGAGTCGGCCAGCTGCATCGAGAACGAGGTGGACCGCCTCGACGTTCTCTACGGCCTCGGGGTCCGCAGCATAGGCGTAAACTACAGCGAATCCAACATGCTGGGCAGCGGCCTCAAGGAGCACCTGGACGGGGGGCTCACCGAGTTCGGCTACGACGCCCTCGTCCGCATGAACAAGCTCGGCCTCCTCGTGGATGTGAGCCACACAAGCGACCAGACAGCCCTGGAGGTCATCGAGTTAAGCAAGGACCCCATCATAGTAAGCCACGCCGGCGCCCGCGCCCTCACCCCCACCACCCGCATGTTCCCCGACGAGGTCATCCAGGCGCTGGCTGAGCACGGCGGCGTCATGGCGATAGAGGCTGCACCAAACCTGACCGTCACCGAGAAGCATCCGCTGCACAGCGTCGAGAGCTACATGGAGCACATAGAGTACTGCATAGACCTCGTGGGTATCGACCACGTGGGCTGCGGCCCCGACTCCAACTACGGCGACCACGTGGGCCTCTACCTCACCAACTTGGAGCAGCACGGCAGGCTGGGTCTCGGCCACTACACTCGCCCCGGGAAGGGCGGGGAATCCAAGTACCTAGGCATCGACATGAACGTGGAGCAGCTCAAGAAGCTCAAGTACGTACGCGGCATGGAGAACCCCACCGAGTGCCTGCAGAACGTCTGCCGCTGGATGATAAGACACGGGTACAGCGACGCCGAGATAGCCAAGGTAATCGGTGGAAACGGGTTAAATCTGCTGAAGAAGGTATGGTAGATACAATCCCCCTAAATTTTTCGACGTTCTTAAACTAGGTTACAGTACAAGTGAATCTCAACCATAATGACTGGAACACTTGATAGCACAGGCAGCCCCCGGAAACCATTTAACGTCCTTCAACCAATCTCTATCCATGCCTGAACGTTTAGTGAAAGTTGGTGACATAGACCACTACTACACAAACATAGAGGTGGCCGTGGTTGACCTGGTCTCGAAGCTGAAGGTGGGGGACAAGATAACGGTCAAGGGCGCCACCACCGAGTTCACGCAGATGGTCAAATCCATGCAGATAATGCATGAAACCGTCGAGGAGGCACACGCCGGAGACTCCATCGGGCTGAAGGTAAACGACAGAGTCCGTAAAGGAGACGAGGTATTCAAAGCGACAGCCAGTTAATCAGGCCCCACCCATTTTATCTGAACCGAAGAAAACGGTATGCACGCCCGTCGAGCACTATAGCCCTAGCCTACCTGTATACTTATCGAGTAGTCCTTAAGCTGGGTAGAGCTGGCTATGACGTTGCCATCCGCGTCTTTGATGGAGGAGACCCTTAGGGAATACGACCCACCCCCAAACTTGAATGGGTTAACGAACGTATACTCCGTTTCACCGTAGATGTCTTTCTCGGCTGAACTACTACCTATGCTGAGGTATTCGCTCCAGACTCTAAGCTCGAACGTGCCGTTGAAAGGCTCCCCGCTTAAATGATTAATAATTATAGTGCCCTCGACGTTCGAGTTCAACTCATACCCGAGCTTGGTGGCCGTGAGGTTAACCTCTAGACCTTCTACTACGAAGTATGTCCAGCTCAAGACCCTGATCTTGTTGTACTCGTTCCAGAGCTTGAAGTAGCTCTCCTGAAGCTCGTCATACTCCTCCTCAAGCTCGGTTACCTGGTGCTCGAGGTCGCTTGCCTCGTCTTCGAGCTCAGACACAGTGTCCTCGGCTTCGTCAAGCTCCTGGGTCGCGTCCTCGTAGTCCTCTAAAAGCTCTTCGTATATGCTCCTCAGGACTGCGTCGTTCTGAAGGGTCTCGTAGACCTCGGTGATCTGCTCCAGATCGTCTTGTACCTCGGTGTAGTTTTCATGCAGGGCTGCTACCTGTTGCTCCAACGACGAGATGGTGGTGCTCTGACCATCAATGGTCTCCTGAAGATCCTCTATCTTCCGTGACGATAACACGTCGTTGACTTGATACCCAAGCATTAGCCCCACTATCAACGTCACCAACGCTATGTTCCACGGGTTGAACAGCTTGCGCACAGACATGTGAATCCAATATAGGTGATGGCTGTGAGAATATGAACTTGAGGGTGAGATGCTAGTTATCTGTGATAGGTAGCTGCTCTACATATCAGCATCATACGAGCAGCCCCGCGGCGCCTTTGGTTAAGTGTCTTTTCTCCGCCTGATCTCTAAAATAGAATTGGATCGGGTGGATCAGGCTTCGAGTGATCTATTTCATTCCTCTAGAATTCTTATATCGCGTTCACCTTCGAATATCACGGTGGACGGGCTATTTGCAGCGCCTATACAAGACCGTAATAGTCCTAGTGTGCATCATTTTATCCGTCTTACTGTTATCCCTCTCCATCGACTCCCTCGGCGAGGTCCCGACCCTTGAGGAGCTTCGGAGACCCATCCTGCCTGAATTGAAGCCGGAGGTTTCTCCGGCGCCCAACCCGGAGTCCACGAAGCTGGAGAAGCCGAGCATGGAGATGGGTGAAGCCGATCCCCTCTTCAGGGTGAGGGGCTCCTCCGGCACACGTTACCTGAGGCTCATGGCCTACGACGAATACAACTCCGGGCTCTGGGGCTCGTCGCCTTCTGACCCCTTCACCTACACGGGAGAGTTCATCTGGCCTAGACTAGATTTTTATGACTCGTTTGTCTTGGCGAGCTTCACCGTGGAGCCTCTGACGGACCTGGGCAAGTACATTCCGACGGCCCCATACACCGTCGGCCTAAACCTCACCGACTTGGTCACCTACTACGGAGACGAGATGGTGTTCAGCTGCGAGGCAGGGATAGGAGTCTATAACCTCACCTACCTCAAGTACAGCTACGGCGAAGACCTCCTCGACGATGGCGACGTATTGCATCTACCAGACTACCTTGAGGTGCCCGAGGAGATCGAGGACCTCACGGCGCTCGCCAAAGGTATTGCCGGCGACGCATCGACGCCATACGGGCAGCTAAAGGCATTGGAAGAGTACCTTGAGACCCACTACGACTATAACCTGACCTCACCGGACGCCCCCTCCGGCGTAGACCCCTTGGAGTGGTTCCTCTACGAGAGCGGGGAGGGAGTCTGCACCGACTTCAACACGGCTCTAACTTTGATGGCCAGGTGTCTGGGCATACCCGCGAGGCTGGTCGGTGGCTACTACATCGATCACGAAGCACCGTTACAAGACGTTTACCCGATTCAGGCGCATGCCTTCACCGAGGTCCCCTTCAAGGGGCTCGGCTGGGTAATCTTCGACGCCACGCCTAGCGCGGACATGACTTCCATGATCGAGGAGCTTGGAGGCTTCAACGAGACTGGTGAACTTCCTGAGCCATCAATCAGCGACATCTGTGAATTACCCGTTGAAGGCGACATTCCATCAAAAGGTGAAGAGGTCTTCAGGATCTATGGCGCCACCGGTTCACCCTACCTGAGGGACGGCGTTTACGACTATTACAACGGCTCGTGGTACACGCACAGCTACCCCTCGGTCCCGTACCGGGGCCAGTACGTGTCCTCAGTCGTAGAAGACTACAGCAACCACAGTGATCACCACTTCTACGTGGAGCCAGTCGATTCCCTCGAAGGGTTTATACCTTCGCCTCTACACCCGCACCTGGTCAAAGTAAACTGGGACCTGTCTTTCTACCCCGAGCTTAAGCTCTTCCGAGTGGAGAAAACGTTGACCCAGAGCTACGAGGTTCAGTCAGAGATCTACACATTCAGTGAGGCTACTCTGGAGAAGGCGGTAACATACAACGATACCCGCTATTTACAGGTGCCAGACCCCTTGGAGGCATTGATAGCTCCTTTCGCAGAGCGATTGACCCATGGTGTAGAATCGCCTTACCTGAAGGTGAAGGCCCTTGAAGACCACTTGAAGACCAAATACGTTTACAACATGTCGTACAACCGCTCTCCCGGCGGCATCGACCCGGTGGAGTGGTTCCTGTTCTACGAGGAGCAGGGAGTCTGCACCAACTTCAACACGGCGCTGACCCTGCTCACTCGCAGCCTGGGCATACCGGCTCGGCTCGTCACAGGATACCTGGTAGACCCTGCAGCCGAGACCCAGTCCGTGAATGCGGATCAGGCCCACGCTTATACGGAAGTGCTATTTGACGACCTCGGGTGGATCGTCTTCGATGCGACCCCCGCCGGCGAGGCTTCGACGCCTGAAGAACCACCGAACAGAACGCCGACGAACACCACGATCACACACCAGGACGAGTACGTCCTCGTGGGCTCATACTTCTCAGTGGCCGGCGTCGTAGTGGACGATCAAGGAAGCGGCGTCTCGGGGCTAGACGTCCTCGTCTACCTGAAGAAGGAGAAATCCGGTGACGGCACCCTGGCTGGTCGCGGAGTGGTCATCGACGGCATCTTCAACGTTACCTGCCTATTCCC
>CAZEMD010000186.1:0-4541 GCA_964513225.1 uncultured Candidatus Bathyarchaeia archaeon
TCTACGTCTATAAGAGGTCCCTGCCGCTGGCCAACTACATGTTCATAGCCGGCGGCCTGGCCGGCGTCTTCGTGTACCACTTCATCTCAGAGGACATACGGTTCGCCATCGAGGAGCTCAAGCTATACAAGCTGAGGAAGGAGCCTGACGACAGCCTGTCGGGCCAGATAAAGCAGCACCTGATAAGGCTGATGAAGTTATAGGAACAGAGCCATGATGCTTACCACCTCGTTCAAGGCGCAGGGCCACCCAAACATCATATCGACCCACCGGACAACCCTGATGACCACTAGAGACGAGCACCTTTCCAAACGGGGGGACTGCATCGTGGCCATGAACGCCGAGAAAGGCCTACTGGACCTCCCCGACGACATCAAGGAGGCGGCTAGAAGCGGGGAAACCGTGATCTCCTTGAGGCTTGAAGCGGGCGGCGAGGGGTTCACGGTGACGGGCAGAGGCCATCCGGGGTTAACATACACTGATCCAGACGACATCGTGGCCCGGAAGAGCGGATATACCTGTGGACGCACTCTCATGGTGGGGGCCGACAAGGCTGCCTGTGACATACCGGACGGCTTCAGACGGATTTTAAAGCATAAAGTTGAAGTGACAGTCACCATCTCGTTTTTTCTGTGACACAAAATCTATTGTAAACCCGGTTCTTTGCCACCATCCGAGCATTATCCAGAAATCTGTGTCACAGAGAGGACACAAGCCTTCTTAAAGGTTAAATACTTGGAAGCGTGGTTCATACCAGTTGATCGATTTGAGCGAAGATAAAGGACTCGTGAGAGCCCCGGGAAGGATCACACAGGAACAAAACAGGTTCCTCGAGGGGCTCGTGGAGCAGGGGCGGTTCAGCTCCGTCAGCGAGGCCGTCAGAGCCTCCATCGACTCCTTCAGCATGGAAGCGTCCCACCCCGGCGGAGCGTTCCACATAGGAGAGGCCCTCGTCGGGAAGGGGGACGAGGTGGCACACGTGGACCTGCTCATAGGGGACAAGCACGGGCCCGTGGGCAAAGCCTTCATCCAGGCCCTGAGCAGCCCATCCATGGGCCACACCCCGCTGCTTGCCGTCATAAGGCCCAATCTTCCGCCCAAGCCTCACACGGTAATAATACCCAAGGTCACCGTCAAGAACATGGCTGATGCCGGGAAGATATTCGGGCCAGCCCAGTCCGCGGTCGCCAAGGCCGTCGCGGACTCGGTGGAGGAGGGCGTGATACCCATGAACGTGCTGGACGACTGGGTGGTTGTCGCCAGCGTGTTTATCCACCCTGCTGCAGAGGACGAGCGCCGCATCTACCAGTACAACTACAGCGCCACCAAGCTCTCCATCAGGCGTGCACTCTCCAACTACCCGCCGTGGGAGAAGGTGCAGTACGACAAGGACAGGGCGAGGCACCCGTTGATGAGCTTCAGGCCGCCCAGGCTCTGGCGCCCACCGTACCTCCAGATCGCCCTCGACCTCCCCAGCGCGGAGGCCGTGAGGCGGGTGGTGGAGCAGGTGCCGAGGAACGACAGCATAATCCTAGAGGCGGGCACCCCGCTCATCAAGAAATGTGGAGTAGGTATCATAAGGGAGATGAGGGAGTTCGTGTCCGACGCGTTCATAATAGCCGACCTGAAGACCATGGACGTGGGCAAGGTGGAGGTGGACATGGCCTTCGAGGAGACAGCAGACGCCGTCTGCTGCGCGGGCGCGGCGTCCTCGGCCACCGTGGACGAGTTCGTCTACGAGGCCCGGAGGCTCGGCATATACAGCTTCCTCGACATGATGGAGGTGGACGACCCCGTGGAGAAGCTCAAGAGCCTCAGGGAGCTGCCCGACGGCGTAATACTGCACAGGGCCATAGACGCCGAGAAGACCAGCGAGCCAAGGTGGGGGTACATCCCCGAGATAAGGAAAGCCTTCGAGGGGAGGAAGCTGCTCATATCGGTGGCCGGGGGCATCAGGCCGCACACGGCACAGATCGCTTTGGAGGGCGGAGCTGATATACTCATAGTGGGCCGGTACATCACCCAGTCCAATGACGTCAGGAAGAGCGTCGAGAACTTCCTGCCCTACCTGCAGGGAGACATAGACCTATTCAGGGTCCACGTCGAGTAACCTCTTTTTTTATCTCCCGGGGGAAACGGGCTCCTAGGTACGAAGTAATCCTGTCTCAGCTCTCAATTTCCTTTCTTTTTCAGCAGTTCTAGGGTGGTCTGATTGCCCATGTTATGTCTGATTTCGTTCCCAAGCCTAGGCTTGAATATTATCGGGCTTTACTTAGCTTTGATAACCCTGATTTAGATAAGATAATTGATGCCTTCTTCTACTGGTCTAAGTTCGTTGAGTACCTGATATTCAGAAAAGAGAAAATACACACATACGAGAAAGAGTACAAGGCTGTTAAGGCTGCTAAGCGTGGTAACGATGTGAATAAATGGTATTTAACCCATTTTCACTTTTCCGTCTTAATAGTATAAATCCAATAACTCTTACAGTTTCATTTCCTTTTCCTCTTACTTCATCTAAATATGGTAATCTCGGGATACCTATCCAATAAAGATGACAAAACACCCTCCCAAAGGGGGAAGGGGGGGGGGGTAGACGAGAAAAGGCGAACCAACGCTTCTTCCGCCTAAAGGAGCCCCAGAAACGCCCTTTTTAGGTCTAATTATATACAAAAGTGTCGTCCACCGAACACAAAAACGCTGCCCTAAAAACGCTTAAACACCCTTCACCCAGAAAAAAATTTCTCGTTATACCAAATAGCTTGGTACAAAGGTAACCCGGGGGAAACTAGATAAGCCCCCCTTCGACATCCAAAGGGACTGATAGTTGAAACACAGACACGCCGTCCTCGTGGCCCTCGTGGTCTTTTTCTCGGTTTTCCCTGTCGGCTATGCGGCTGCCCCGGTTAGGTACAGGTACACTCTCGCGTACAGATTCGAGAACAGGGGCACCGAGAACGTGGAATTGTATCGTGAGGACGTTGCCATCCCGTTGTTCATGGACACGGAGCGGCTGACGGTGGAAATAACGGAATCCGACATGCCGCTCGGCGAGACGTTGACGGACGAGGATGACAACAGGTGGGCTGTGGTGGACGTCCCGCTTACGCTAGACCCTGGAGGGGAAGCGTCCTTCACGGTCACGTACCTCATCGAGTCCTCACCCAAGCCTTGGCCCGAGATAAGCGTCCCTGACGCGGGTGGGTTCGGCGCGATCCCAAGTGAACTCGTGGACAACTACACAGATGCGACGGAGACCTTCATGAGCGAAGACCCGCATGTGTCTCAGCTAGCCCAAGAGGTTGCCGGAAGGTCCCCCACCGTGCTGGACGCCGTGGTGAACATGATAGAATGGCTCGCCGCCAACACAGAGTACTGCAACTTCGAGGTGCCCCGGTACCCCAACCAGACCGCCGTCGACGGGCTGGGGGACTGCGACGACCAGTCCATCCTCCTCATATCCATGTGCCGAAGCCTCGGCATACCCGCGTACCTACAGGTGGGAATAGTAATTCACCCCAGCATCGTAGACAGCGAGACGTCGTGGGAGGGCCACCTGAACGACACGAGGGACGGAGTCGGTTGGCATGCCTGGGCCATGATCTACGTGCCACCCTGGGAGTGGCTGCCCGTGGACCTGACGCTGGTCCAAGAGGACGGGGGGCTGGACGTGTTAGCAGGCGCCCCGGAGTACGAGTCAAACATAATCCCCTGCTTCGACGTGAACAGGCAGTCCTATATCGGGGAATCGCTTGCCACCCGGGAGAGGTTCATCGGTAGCACCGTGTATGTGGAGATAGCCGACGAAGCCGAACGGATGGAGTCAGGCATACCCCGAGGTGAGCTGTACATTGTGGCGGGGCTGGGCTTGGCGGTGACGGCGGCGATAATACTGATGTTCGTGTCCGAGAGAAGAGCTAACCCGGCGAGCCTCACAGCACGGTCTTGAGGGCATCGGGGTCGCTTGGAGGCACGCATCTCCTGAGCCTCCTTAACGCGCGGAACTCATCGTCTCGGCCCATCCTTGAAGCCTCTATCCCCTGCCTCAGCACCTGGACCGCCTCGTTCATGGCCCTCCGCTCCACGGGGAAAGGGACGCCGTCCTTGCCGCCGAAAGCGAAGTTGAACCTGACAGGGTCGCGCCAGCTGGCGTCGTCCCCGTAGACGAGCTCCGCCACCAGCGCGAGTCCCCGCACGGTGCCGGGCCCGACGCCCCGTATGGAGACGAGCTCCTCGTAGCTGCGGGGCTGGAAGTTGTATGCGGCCCTCACCGCGTCCCAGTTCACCGACCGGGGCATCACGAGGGACTTCTGCCCCGTCCACCCGTCCAGCCTTGACTGGCCCTCAGGCAGCGGCTTCACCAGCATCCTTCTGAGCCTCTCGGGGTTCTCCCTGACTATGTCTACGCATGTCCTCTGGTTCTCGGCGCTGTCCCTGCTTGTCATGTCGAGCGCCTCGTCCAGGCGGGTCTCGCAGAGTATGGCGCCCTGAGGCTCTACGATGAACCCCCTGTGGTCGAGGCCCCAGTGGTACCGTCTCGC
>CAZEMD010000187.1:0-4521 GCA_964513225.1 uncultured Candidatus Bathyarchaeia archaeon
ACGAAGCTGAACATCAAGAACCCCATATCAGCACGAAATAAAAAGAAAACCATGCCGCTACGCCTGTTCACGACAGCATCCTAGTTTTTTCTGGACTCTACGAAGAAGAGGACCGCTAGCAGCCCTAGAAGACCCAGGGATGAGCTGAGAATGTAGGGTAACGCATACCCAGGCACCTGGAACCACGCCACGTTGAAGCTGGAAGAAAAGTAAGTGGCGTAAAGGTACGTCCCTACTATGGGGAAGGTTATGTCGCCGACCCTGTACGCGGTCTGATAGTACCCGAAGTACTCGCCTCTGTGTTCCGTCGGGGAGACGTCTGCCTTCAGCGCGTCTATGGCTGGTCTGCTTACGCTGAATCCCGTCTTCCTGAAGAAATGGGTCAACGCGGTCAGGTTGACGCTGGGCATCAAAGGCAGTAGGAACCCCGTCAGGCGGCCTAGGCCTTCACCTAGGGCTAGCACGGGTTTCCTGCCCATCCTGTCAGATGCCCGGCCGGCTGCCAGGCTCGCGGCCATCCCTATGAGGCCGGTTGCGCTTATGATGGCGCCGATGGCTATGGGTTTGACCCCGAATTTGTCGGAGTACAGGAGCGCCGTCAAGGGCATGGTCAAGCCTATGGCGCCTCCGTATGTGAACGCGAAGAACATCATCGCCTTCATGGATGCGGTGAAAGTTATCCTCCTTTTAACGGTCTTCGTCTCGGTTTTCCCCGTCTGTATGTCCGTCACCTTCCAGGAGACCAGGGCGAGCGTGAGGGCGGCGAGTAACGAGTCCACGAAGTAAGGGGCTCGGTAGCTGTCTGCGAGGCTGAACCCAAGCGAGTTGAAAGCGTACTGGATGGTCCCGCCGAATACGGGCCCGGTCCATCTACCGGCCATGGCGCAGGCCGACGTGAAGCCTACTATCTCCCCCCTGCCGTGTTGGGGCACGGAGTCGATGATGAGGGCCTCCGTGGGTAACGTGGCGGCTGCGCTGAGGGCTCCGTTGAGTACTCTGACGACGAGGAGCCAGCGCCAGGACGGCGCCAGGCCGGTCAACGCGCCGAAGACAATGTCCCCGGCTAGGCCCCAGAGGATGAGCCTTTTCCTTCCCAGGCGATCCGATAGCTGTCCGATGGTGGGGGAGAAGACGGCGGAGGAGAGGGTGAAGGCCGAGATGAAGAGGCCGACCGAGGCCACCGTCCCTCCCAGAGAGGTGATGTACATGGGATAGAACGATTGGGGGAGGAAGAAGGCCAACGCCTCGATGAACTGCACCACGCCGAGGACGAGTATGGTGTCAGAGTATTTTTCCCGATTAACCGTATGGTGCACCGTCTATCAGTTATTTCATCGAGAATACCACTAGCTAGCTTTTAGTGGTTTGCATGATATAGCGAGTCCCTCAACGGCATAGAATCTGAGGAAGAACCCCTTTCCAGCATGGAATAAAAATAAAACCATATGGTAATTGTCTAGTATGATTCATTCTCGTCTGGAACTTTATTGCGCTAATGAGCCCCCTTCTACAGGTAGAATTTATTCTTATTCCATGTAACTAAGAACAAGCCGATGGAGCAAAGGCAAACCCTTTTAATCCATTTAAAAAACTCTCAACAACATGCCTCAAGACCAAGCCCTATCCGAGACCCAGATAACGGAGATGGCCAGAAACGCATTAAAGTCCGAGCTGATGGCCGCGGCCATATACACGAGGCTCGCCGAGAAGTATAGAGGCAGAGATATATCCGGTAAACTGGAGGAGTTCGCGGCCGCCGAGCAGAGCCACGCCGAGTTCTGGGCAGGCTTCCTAGAAAGAAGAGGCCAGAACCCCGAAGAGGTCAAGATCAGCACCCTGTACGTGGACGCGCTGGCGTTCATCTACGGGCTGCTGGGGCTGGGCCTGACCCTCAAGCTACTGGAGTCCGGGGAGAGGAGGATGATGCACAGTTACGCCACCGTCCTCGGCTCAGGCGGCCTCTCACAGGAGGAGCGCAACGGCGTCACACGGTTCCTCCTAGCCGAGTTGGCCCACGAGGAGGAGTTCACAGAGTACGAGGCCGACTTCAGGTTCTTCATAGGCAAGACAGCCACCATATTCACCCAGACCAGCGGCGGCCTCGTCCTCGTCCTCTCCACCGCCATCGGCCTCTCAGGCGTATACACCGACCCCCGGGCCATAGGCGTAACCGGCCTCATCGTCGGCATAACCAGCGCCCTCAACACCGTCGTCGGGTTCTACTACTTCGGCAGAACCAGCCGCAGACTCAACCAAGACATACTCGACAGGATCAAGGCCACCTGCACATGCGCCCCCGACGCCTTCGCGGACCGCGTCAAGAAACACATGCTCAGACGCAACTACAACGAGGAACTGGCCACCCTCATCGCAGAGGAGGCCCGGGAGAAGAACCTCCTCGAATCCATCATCGCAGAAGAAGAATACGGCATCAAGGGCGCCCTCCCCGACCCCATGCAGAGCGCCGCCTGGGCCGGCGTATTCAAGACCATAGGCACCTTCCTGCCCCTCACCCCCTACCTCCTCGGCCTACCCATAAACATAAGCATCATAACATCTATACTCATCACCTTCATCCTCCTGGCCGTGGCCGGGAGCCTCGCAGCCATCGCCGCCGAAGTCAACGTAAAAGACAAGGTCATCGAACTCGTGACAGGCGGGGCTGTCCTAGCCGCACTCACCTACATCCTCGGAAAATCAGCGAACATACTGCTGAACATGCTCAACATCGTATGACACAGGAAGGAAAGCAAACATCCACACAAGACGCCTACATTGGAACCTTTATCAATCAGTCACACTTCACATCCATGAGCGGAGCGCCATGAAACTCAACAGAGAATAAGCAGCCATCATACTATCTCTCGCAGTCGCCGCGTCAAGCATCCTCATAACACTCAGACAAACAAACCAGGCAACAGCCTACCAAGACCAGGTAGAGCTGCTTCAAACAATAAACGTAAACAACAGCCTCAAGATAAACAAACTACAACAAGAAACCACCGAACAAAAAAACCGCATAACCGAGCTCCAGAACGAGGCAAACCGCAACGAGCGCATCGTAGACACGTGGAGAACATACAGAGACCAGCTCCAGGAAGCACAGGTCGAGAACGCCAGGCTAAAAGGAATGCTTCTGGAACACGAGCTAGACACCAACCTCACGACACCCACCGTAGAGCCCCGCAGAAACACGTTCCTCATCGGAGACACTGTCACCTTCAACATAGAGTCGGAGACGCCCCTCTACGGATCATACTTCGAGGTACGGGGCCCGGAAGGCAACACGATCTGGCTGGGAGACCCCATCGGAAACTGGGCGGAGATAGGAGTACACGGAGTAGACGCGCGGTGGATAGCCCCATACACCGACCAAACCGCGTACCTCGACCCCATGCTCATAGAACAAGACATGCCACCCGGAGAATGGACCTGGTCCTACAGGTTCGGCGACATCATCCACCTCCAAGGAACCTTCACAGTAGAACCCCCACCATAAGAAACCACACAAAAAAAACCAAAGATTACAACCCACTTGTAACAACCCAACCAATCTTAAATACAAGCCAACCTCCTATACCGGAGCCAAGCATGGAAGAAAAACAAGGCAACACCACCAAACTACTGAGCTACGGCCTCGTAGCCATGGCCGTCACCCACACCCTAACCCACGTATTCGGCGGCATCCACACAGCCATATTCAGCCTCCTCAGAGACGAGTTCAGCCTAAGCCTCCAGCAGCTCGGCCTCATAGCCGCCATACCGCCCCTCTGCCAGGCCCTCCTCGCCATACCCACAGGCCTCCTCACCGACAGGATAGGCAGCAAGAAGATGCTGCTCCTCAGCTTCGCGTTCGCCACAGCCGGCGCTATACTCGCAGGGGTTGCACGGAACCCGGTGATGCTGGTGGCCGCCATAAGCCTCGTCTACATAAACACCACCATATACCACCCCGCCAGCTACAGCTACACCACCAAACAGTTCAAACCCCAGGACCGAAGCAAGGCCCTGGGCCTCCACGGCGCCGGCGGCACCCTCGGCCACGCCATGGGGCCACTGACCGTAAGCATCCTCGTCGGCGTACTAGCCTGGCAGTGGAGACAGGTCTACCTGATACTCGCCGTACCCATGATACTGGGCATCGCCATAGTGCTCTTCATCAAAGAGGAGACCCCCGAGGAGAAACAGCTCAACGACACCGGGCCCGAGGAGGAAGGCGACTCAGAGAAGCTCCTCACCACGAGCCTCGTCATGTTCCTCACGTACTCCGCGCTCCGCAGCATGGGAGGCAGCATGATAGCCAGCTTCCTCGTCCTCTACCTCCAGGACGTGAGGGGCATGGACATCGCCCTCGCCTCCCTCATAAGCAGCGCCACCACCCTCACCGGGCTCCTGGCCGCCCCCATCGGCGGCTACATGGCCGCCAGACACGGCGACAAACGGTGGCTGCAGACAGCCCTCCTCGCCGCGTTCACCCTCCTCGCCCTCAGCTTCAACATACCCAGCAACACGGCGTTCACC
>CAZEMD010000188.1:0-4438 GCA_964513225.1 uncultured Candidatus Bathyarchaeia archaeon
TCCGCCCAGCGCCTCTGCCACTTCTCCTCGATGGCTTTCCAGTCAACCATATGCACACTATCCTCTAGCTCTGTCAACCTTGTACAAGACGCCGGAATAAAGGTTGTGAGCAAAAACGGTTACCCATGCGAAGGAGGGCTACTTGAGCCGTGGTTTCACGGCTTAAATCAGGTCCTTTGACATCCATTCAGCTAGAATCCGGCTTCTTTCCTTGGTGTAGGTTAGGCGCTTAATCATTCTAGGACTGCTCTTATCCTCCGCACGCCTGCGGAGATGCCTTCCTCCTTTATTATCTTGAATCGCCCAAGCTCGCCCGTGTTCTTCACGTGTGGGCCGCTGCACAGCTCCATCGAGTAGTCGCCAATGGAGTATACGGAGACCTTTTCCCCGTATTTTTGCTCGAACACTGCCTGGCTCCCCATCCTTATAGCTTCGTCTAACGTGGTCTCGATCCTCTTGACGGGGAGAGCCTCGCTGATCTTCTCGTTAACTATCTCCTCTACATCCCTTATCTCTTCGTCGGTTAGCTTCCTGTCGAAGTTGAAGTCAAACCTCAGACGCTTCTGCGTTATGTTCGAACCCTTCTGGACGATGTCTTTCCCTAGGACACGTCTCAACGCCTCGTTGAGCAGATGCGTCGCGGTGTGCAGCCTCACCGTCGCCTCAGAAGTGTCGGCTAAGCCGCTGCCAAACCTCTTATCTGCGCCGGCTCTGGACACCTTCTGATGTTTCTCGAACTCCCTGTAAAAGCCGTCTACGTCAACGAAGATGCCGTTCTCCTTCCCCAGTTCCTTCGTTATCTCTATCGGGAAGCCGAAGCTCTGGTAGAGGAGGAACGCGTCCTTGCCGTCGATCTTCTTCTTTTTCCTGGCTATTCTGTTGAACCTGTTCAGACCCCTAGCCAGCGTGTTGTTAAACTTCTTATGCTCTTTCTTCAGCTCGGTTACGATGAAGTCTTCACTCGACTTCAGGTGAGGGTAGTCTTCGACGTATGTCTCTATTACGACCCGAGATAACTCGCTCAGGAACTCCCCTTCTATCCCTATCTGTTTTCCGTGTCTGATGGCTCCCCGGATGAGTCTCCTCAAGACGTATCCCTGTTCCACGTTCAGGGGAACCACTCCCTCGGCTAGAAGGAAGGTAGCTGCACGGATATGATCACATATTATTCTGACGCTTCTAACCTGGGTTTCAGAGACTGCCTCTATGCCAGATATTTCTTTGATTCTATTCACCAGGGGGGCGAATATCTCTGTCTCATATACGTTATTCTTTCCCTGTAGGACCGCGACCGTCCGCTCGACCCCCATCCCCGTGTCAACGTTCTTCTGCTCAAGCAGCTCATACTCTCCGTCCGGGGTTCTATTGTACTCCATGAAGACGTTGTTCCATATCTCGTTGTATTTTCCACAGCTGCAACCCGGCTTGCATTCGCTTCCACACGGCTCTTTACCGGTGTCATAGAACATCTCCGTGTCGGGTCCACATGGCCCGGTGCTGCCAATGGGGCCCCACCAGTTATCCTCTCTAGGCAGATAGAATATCCTCTCTTTGGGGACCCCAAGTCCTTCCCATATTCTCGCGCTTTCAATGTCTCTGGGTATATTATCGTCTCCGGCGAAGACCGTGACGGAGAGTCTTTCTTTATCTATGTTGAGCCATTCTTTGCTTGTCAGGAACTCGTAGCTCCACGGTATCGATTCTTCCTTGAAGTAGTCTCCCAGAGACCAGTTCCCCAGCATCTCGAAGAAGCTCAGGTGGAAACTGTCACCTACCTCATCGATGTCGCTGGTTCTGAGGCATTTCTGTACGTTCACAAGTCTCTTGCCGCTCGGATGCGGCTGACCCATCAGATAAGGTACAAGCGGGTGCATCCCAGCCGAGATGAATAACGCGGTGGGGTCGTTTTCAGGTATGAGAGACGCGTTCGCGATTAACTTGTGTCCGTTTTTCTGGAAAAACTCCAAGTACATCTTTTTTAATTTGTCAGGGCTGATCAATCAAACCACCTATCTCGGGATTGTATATCATTTAAGGGTAGCTTAGGGGAATGGACGCGGTGTAGACTGTCCAGTGGCACCTGGGTATGGCTCCTTAAAACTAGTCTACGGTTTCGATCTAGAAGAAACTTGGGGGAGAGCCTAACCGAAGAGGGCTCCGAGACCCTGAAGGTCCTCTTCCTCTTCCTGCTTCTCCTCTTCAGGCTCCTCTTCCTCCGCCTCCTCCTCGGCTGCCACAGGGGCGGCGGCAGGGGCGGCGCCGGCGGTGAAGACCGGGGCTTTGAGGGCCTCGTCGATATCGACCTCTGCGAGGGCGGCGACTAGGGCCTTGATCCTTGTGGCGTCTGGGTTGACCCCCGCCGCTGCGAGGGTGTTGTTGATCCCGTCTTCGGTGATCTCTTTGCCTGCGCTGTGTAGCAGCATGGCGGCATACATGTATTCCATATTTTTCACCTTAGTTGATAGTCCATTCTGACTGACTGCTATTACACAACCCCGCCGCCTATTTTTATTCTTTCCGTTTTTAGTCAAAAACCCGGGGTAACCGTTTAATCCCGTGAAACCAGATTGCTACCCGTGATGAGTATGGTCAAGAGGATAACGAAGAAGCCTCAAGACAGGCTTACAGCCTGGGACAACTCGACCCTGAACCCGCGAACCGAGCCTGTCGCCCATGTAGAGCTGGGGGAGACCGTCGAGGTGGAGACCTGGGACGCCTACGGTGGGGTCGTCAGCCCAAGGCGTACCTTCCAGCAGGCCGTGGACGAGGGGGCTGTGGGCGCCCTGAACCCCGTGACTGGCCCCATCTACGTGGAGGGAGCGGAACCCGGGGACACCCTCGTCGTGGAGATACTCGACATAGAGCTGCCTGAGTGGGGCGGCTCAAGCATAATACCCGGCTTCGGCGCCCTCGAGGGCTGGCTCAACCTGATGGAGCCCAAGACAAAGGTCAGCTACATAAAAGAGGATGAAGTCTTGTACGAGGCCGACCACGGAGCCACCTTGAAGATACCCGTGGACCCCTTCATAGGCACCATCGGCGTCTCCCCCGCCTACGAGGCCATACAGACCCTGGCGCCCGGGCCCCACGGCGGAAACATGGACTGCCCCGACGTAAAGCCGGGGAACAAGCTGTACCTGCCGGTGTCGCAGCCGGGCGCCCTCTTCGGCCTCGGGGACGTACACGCCGTGCAGGGCGACGGCGAGATATGCGGGACCGCCGTGGAGATAGGGGCCGTGGTGAAGCTACGTTTCCAGGTGCAGAAGAAGACCATCGCTTGGCCCAGAGTCGAGTCGCCTGACCAGATCATGACTGTGTGCAGCGCGAGGCCGCTGGAGGACGCCGCCAGGCTGGCCTACAGGGAGATGATAGGCTGGATGGTCGAGGACTATGGCTGGGATAGAGACGACGCCTACATCTTCCTCAGCCTCGCGTGCAAGGCTCGCATAGCCCAGATCGTGGACCCTCTCTACACCGTCGCGGCTAAACTGGACAAGAAGTACCTCGGGGACTAGCCCAACTTTTTCAGGGCTTCCCGCCCCCCCACTTCTTCGTTAACACAAAGCACCCCCATCGAGCTTGGGCTTCTACGTATAGTCCTCTAGCTCGATTAGGACTGTCTCATAGTTAAGCACGATATCTGATATTATGAACAGAATCTTTAGCTGGCCGCCCGTGGTGCCTTCGTGCTCGTAGTAGAAAATCATCTCCCTGTCGGGCACAGGATAATCCCCCCACTCTTCGAGGCTGCCTCCCCCGGCGCTGTACTTGATCTTCGACCCCGGGCCTGTGGAGTTCAGTATGTTACCATACTCGTCGAGGGGCTGCACTGTGACGTTGACGTACTCGGTGCCCGCGCTTACATCAAATACGATCAGTATCTTGTTCTTCCCGAGGGGCCTTGATCTGAAGTTGGATATGACCCTGTCCGAGGCTTGCGTCTCGGCCTCGTAGAACGATGACTCCTGCGTCACCGGTATTATAGTCCATGCCTGAGTGGTGGTGACTATGGACGCTAGAAGTAATAGAACTAGGAGTATGATGTTCCTCTTCTTCACTTCTCTGACCCTACGGTGTAGTGTTCAGAGGTTGTTTATCACCTTAATCCGTAAACAAATGTATACTAATAGTAAACTAATAGTAGATCATCATATACGATCAGTAGGCGACCCCGATATTTAGCATAAAAAAATAAAAACAAAATAGATTTCACCCATGTTTTTACATTTCTCTGCATCAGCAAGACGTCAGACGTGGTGACGAAGCCAATCCCCATTTCCCCATGAATCAGGTTGATCCTAACAAAGTCATGAGGGGAATGATTAATCTCAGCCTAAACTTTTTTATCTTATCTCTTAGGTTAAGAGATGCTAAGCCATAAGGAAAAGACTAGGTATATATGTCGGAAACCTGTATGGTTCAAACGTCTGGGAAGAAG
>CAZEMD010000189.1:0-4416 GCA_964513225.1 uncultured Candidatus Bathyarchaeia archaeon
CGCTCATCTCCTGGAGCTCCTCCTGGGTGAACTGGCTCATGACCTCCGGGCTGTTCACCCACTGCATCCAGCCGCCGAGGCTCTGGCTCAGGGCGCCGAAGCCGTACCTCATGATCCTCACGAGGTCGAGGCGGTCCTGGTCGCGTTTCCCACGTAGCTCCTTGAGCATGTCCAGGGTCTTCTGGCTTCGGTCGATCCAGCTTACGTTCATCTTGTTCGGGTGATTTACGGGGCGGCCCGTATTAAATTGTGTGGAACAGGTGAGGATTTAAATCCCGGCCCCGATAGAGTTTGTCGGTGCTGCCGGGGTCGCTTAGCCTGGAAGAGCGCCAGCCTGGAAAGCTGGTGTCCGCAAGGACCCAAGGGTTCGAATCCCTTTCCCGGCGCCAAAAACATATCACTGAACCATAACAGGGCTTCATAACCGTTTTACAAGGATAAATCTTAGACAGTTGTGACATGTCAAAGACGAAGAGGAAGTACTTCACCTTCGATGAGAAAGAGCTAAAGTGGATAGATCCCCTCCTTGAGGAATGGTCTGAGGAGAACGAGGGAAAGTCCCATAGCGATCTCATTCTGCAGCTGCTGAAAGAGTACAGGGACAGGGAGCCACCCTTGAAGGGAACGTTGGACATGACTGCCAGCTCCATGAAGGAGAAGCTGGCCGACTACTCGGTTAAATCCAAGGACGTGCTTGACGACGTCGTGGTGAAATCCAAGGACGGCTTGCAGATGATGCAGACAAGGGTGCAGTCCGGCGGATCGAAGCTGATGGATCAGCTCCGCAAAGTGGAGTCCAACGTCCGTACGAAACTAGAGGACATGAAGGCGGAGAAAAAAGAGCCGGACGATCCCGAGGAAGAGTAGGTCTCAAAGACTCATCTACGATAGGGTGGCCCTCAAGTCACCTAGACCACTGTTAATGGATCGTCATAGGGACTCAGCGGCTATTCCTGCACGAAGTGAAGCTCGACCCCGTCGGGGTCGGAGAAGAACACCGTCATGCGCCCAGCCCTCCCCGCCATGGGGGTGGGCGGCGAGTCGAAACTGATCTTGTCCTTGAGCCTGCCGTATACCTCTTCTATGTCGTCGACCCTGAACCCCAGGTGCCTGAACCCTATGTCGGTCAGCCTCCTGGCTGGGCGGCGCGTCTCCCTCCCCTCGGGGAGGCACATGAGTTCCAGCTTGGTCTCGCCCAGCCTCATGACGGCGACCCTGTCCATGGGTCTCTGGATCGTCTCCACGTGGCTGAAGCCAAGGAGCTTGTAGAACCCTATGGAGCGCTCCAGATTCTCTACGACTATTAGGACGTGGTCAAACGCGACTCCTGAAGCCATTGTTCTCACGACCTGTACTCCTAGGCTCCATGCTTTTATAATGGGGGGTTATGCAGGCAGGGAGACGTTCTCTGGCTCACCGACTGATGCCTATTTGTTTAACCTTTCTTCTCGTCGAGCTTTCTCATGGACTCTTTGAACTCTTCTGGGTTCTGTACGACGCAGCCGGACCTTAATCTCGCTCGGAGAAGCCGCGTACAGCTACCACACGCAACACAGGTCTTCACGGACGGCACGGCGCCTTTCTCGAATATGTATCTCGGGAACCTGGGGCAGGCGATGGCGAGGCGTCCCCACCCGGCTACGTCCACCCTTCCCCTCTCGACGTTATGGGACGCCGCGTTCGCCCCGTACTGCCTCAGCCAAGAGTACCCTGAGCCCACGAACGTCACCCCTGGAGCGTTTCGTTTCAGCGTCTCGACTATGTTGAAGTGTTTCTCCACTCCCTTCATGGGGTGGATGGGTGAGTCGTCGCTGCCTTTCATCTTGTTGTAGGGACGTGTGAGGTACTGGGTGTTGTACGGGTTTCCGAGGGAGACGTTCACGAAGTCGACTCCCAGCTTTTTCATCTCTTTGATGAGGCGCGTGGGCTCGGACGGGTCGAACCCGGTTAACCCGGTTTCCCCGTCCGCTTCGCCTGAGCAGCCGAACCCGTGGGGAGGCGGGTGGCCGTCGTACGCGCTAATCCGCGACGTGACCTCTCCATCGGTCTCCTCTCTGATCGCCTTGACTGTTTCTAGGAGGAACCTTGAGCGGTTCTCGAAGCTGGTTCCCCCGTAAATGCCTTCCCGTGTGTACCCCGACAGCAGGTCGTTGAGCAGGTACCCGTGGCAGGATTTCACGTCGACGGCGTCGAACCCAGCCATGTACGCCAGGGACGAGGCGTCGACGAAGGCATTCATCACTTCTTCGAGCTCGGCGTCCGTGACCACCCTGCCTACGTCGCCGCCTATGCCGAGGCCGTCGTCGACGCCGGGAAACCGATAAGCGATGGCTGGGGATCTCTTCGACTTCACCGCCCGGTAACGGCCGGCGTGGCTCAACTGGAGCACGAGGACAGCCCTGCCTTCGAGCCCAAGCCTAGCCATGCGGCTCCTCGAAGTCTCCTTCACCTCCTCCACGACTCTCTTCAACGGCCGCATCGTCTTCTCGGAGATCACCAGCATGCTTCTGTGGCTTCGGGCCTCTGGATAGTCGAGGGAGCAAGCCTCGAACCAGATGAGGCCGGCGCCGCCCTCGGCATACTCGACGTATCTCCTCCGGGTGTGGTCGGTGGGTGCCCCCATGGCGTCTGCGTCCGCAGCCTCTAGGGGCTGTATGGCGACCCTGTTGGGGAACGTGAGGTCTCCCGCCTGGATCGAGGTCTTCAGAATGGAGACGTCGTCTGAGAACCCCATCCCAGGGGCCTTCATCCTGGCCAGGGAGCGGATGGAGGCCAGGGACGAGAACGGGTCACCGCTGCTCATGGGCGGTCACCTCACTACAGGCAGCCCAGCCGCTTTAAGGGCACCCCGCAGAGGCTCCAGCTCGGAGTCTGGGATCTCCACCAGCGGAGGCCGCACCGCCCTGTACGGGATGACGCCCTGCAGGTAGAGGCAGGCCTTCGTCCTGGCCCTGTACGCCCTCACGGGGGGAGCGAACACCGTGTCCACGAGGGGCTGAAACGCCCTAGCCAGTTCGATGGCTTCCAGGTAGTTCCCGTTGGCACAGGCCTCGATGCACCTAGCTATCCTCGCCGTGTCCTGAGCGCCTGCACCTATGAGGGCGCCGTCGCAGCCCCACAGGAAGCTCTCTAGTATGAAGTTGTCGTTTCCCGTCAGGTAAGCTATCCCTCTGCCCCGGTCCGTCTCCAGCTCCCTGATGAGCGCCATGGTGGCCTTGTACTTGGAGAAGTTGAAGGTGGCCTCCTTTATCGCGACCACTCTATCCAAGGAGAATAGGGCTCTCAGCGAAGCCTCGTCCAGCTCTACGCCGCCTAGGGCGTCCTGGAGCTGGAATAGTACGAGTTCTATATCAGCCTTCTCCGCTATCTCGCGGTGGTGCCGGGTCATGGCCTCGGGGTCCGGGGGATGGCCTCTGAAGGCCGTGTTCGGGAACACCAGCACCGCGTCGGCGCCCGCTTCCTTGGCCTTCCTCGCCTCCTCTATAGATCGGCTCGTTGACGCCTCAGTTAGCCCGGCTACAAGCAGTTTTGGGTTGTTCAGCCGCTGTCTAGCCATCTCCAGAAGGGTCACCCGCTCGTCGGATGACAGCGTCGGTCCCTCCCCCGTGTCCACGTTGACGGCGAGCCCGACGACGCCTTGGTTGACGACCCACTTCAGGTAGTCGTCATAGGCTTCTGTGTCGATCTGGGCGTTCTCGTCCATGGGTGTGATGGTCGCTGGGATCAGCCCCCTGAACCGGTCCTTGTCTGACATGAGTATCATTAGGAATCTTCGGTAAAGATGAAAAAACTATCGAAATTCGGTTCTTTCCTCGCATTTTCATCGTTGGAAGGCTTCGGCGCCGTCATCCGGGCTCATCTGGTAAACCCAGCACGAGAATGGTAATACTTTTTATTCTAAAAGTAATACTCTACGGGGATGGTTTCGAACGACACGCGCACAGAGATCGAGGGGATGATCAGGAACGACGACCTGGCCGGGCTTCTCAGGATGACCGCCCTCATACACGGCCACCACTGCGTGGGCAGCGCCATGGGCGTCATGGCGGGGCACCTAGCCATGAAGACCCTGGGGGTCGTCGAGAGCACGGGCATGGAGCATCTCATAGCTATTGTGGAGACCAACAGCTGCTTCAGCGACGGCGTTCAGATGGTGACGGGCTGCAGCTTCGGCAACAACAGCCTCGTCTACAGGGACTACGGCAAGACGGCGTTCAGCCTCGTGGAGAGAAACGGCGGAGGCGTCAGGGTTTCAGCGCGGCCCGACCTGGGGGACCTGCTCAAGGACAAGAACCCGGAGACGCAGGATCTTTACAGGAGGATCGTCAACGAGAGGGACGCCACCCCCGAGGAGGAGGCCCGCATGATGGAGCTCAACAAGAGGCACTGCTTCTCGGTGCTAGAGATACCGGCGGA
>CAZEMD010000190.1:0-4412 GCA_964513225.1 uncultured Candidatus Bathyarchaeia archaeon
AGGTCTCGGTGTGCATGCCCAGGCTCCTGAGGAGGCTGTGGCCGGCGTGGCTGTGGCCGTCCATGAGGCCCGGCATCACCACCATCTTGTCGGCGTCGATCACTTTGTCGGCGTCATGGCTTTTAACTAGCTCAGAGGTCTCGCCGACTTCGAGTATCCTGTCCTTCTCGACGGCGACGGCGCCGTCCATCAACACGCGGCGGCCCGGGTCCATCGTGATGATCGTTCCGTTCTTTATGAGAATGTCTGCCAACTATACCACCATTATACAGAGGTCTATACACCCTTACCCATGCACATGCGAATAAGGTTAACCTACCTACACATCATTTTTAATCAGGATCGATATACTACTCAATGAGGTTAGACGATGAGCTGTGGATGCGGAAGGCTGGCGAAAAAGAAGACGAATTGGGTAGTATACTATGGAGTGGCTCTGATTCTCGTAGGTTTAGTGTTGATGCTAAGATGAGGATCTTGGTAACAGGTTGAGAGGATATCGGCTCGAACCTGATGCACTTCCTGAACCCCGATGTCATTTATTTTAGGATGTTTCATTCATCTCTGGCTGGGATTCACCTAGGAACGGCGCGCCTACAGGTACGCCATTATACCCTCTTAATGTTTCATAATCCTTATACCGTGAACTTGAATTTACCGACGGAGGGCGGCATACCTAGCCCCTTACCGTATATGGGTAAAACAAGGCTGCCCTCCATCCTTGTCAACGGTCTCTTACATGTTATCTTTTCGAGAATATAGGGTAAGTGAACGGAGAATCTATACTTGGAGCGCCTTCCCCTTCTATAGGGATCATAGTTCAAGTAGGGCCACGGGTTCTTCGTCCTTGAAGTAGACTCTGGGCATCAAGGGATTGAGGTGGTTTAGCAGGCTGTACGTCATCCACCCCGCGGTTTCCGCGGTCTTGTAGAGGCTGTTCTCGCCCTTCTCCGCTATCACCGTCACCTCGGTTCCCTTCTCGGCCTCCACGCCGGTGAGGTCCACCAGGTAGTGGTTTAGGCTCACCGAGCCCAGGCTCTGCTTGATCTGGCCGTCCACAAGCACCTTGCCCTTGTTTGCCATCTCCCGCGGGATGCCGTCGTAGAACCCTAGGTGTAGGGTGCCGATCCTCATGCGCTTCGGCGCGACGAACCGGCCCCAGTAGGTCACGGACTCGCCCGCCTCCACCCACTTGACGTACTCGACTCGGGCCTTAAGCTGGAGGGCCTGCCGTAGCTTCAAGCCGCTTGCCTCGTCCTTGGGATCGGGGTAGACGCCGTAGAGGCTTATGCCGGGCCGCACCACGTCGAGCCAGCCGTCCGGGTTGTGGAACACGCTGTCGCTGCTGCTCATGCTCCTGTACTCCAACTCTACGCCCCTGCTCCTGAGCTCCTCGTCGACAGCCAGGAGCCTCCTGAGAGCGACCCTGTCCTCCTCTGGCCTCTGCTGGAACGTCGAGAACATGCCCCTCACCTTGACGCCGTGGAGCCCATTGATCTCCTCGATGAGTGCCGCTGCCTCGGTATATCTGACGCCCACACGGTTGAGCCCCGTGTCGACCTTGACGAAGACCTGGGCCTCCCTGCCTAGTTCCTCGGCTGCCGTGCTGAGCCTCTCCGCCGTCTCCAGCGTGTACACTGTCTGAGTGATGCCCTTCTCCACGACGCTACGGTGCTGTTTCCCGGTGAAGAGGACGCCCATGTTCAGTACCTCGGTCTCGAACCCCGCCTCCTTTATCATCTCGGCCTCCCTGAGCTTCGCCACCATCACCCAACCCACGCCCTGGGTCTCCAGGTAGGCTACGATCGGGATCAGTCCGTGCCCGTAGGCGTTGTTCTTCACCACTGGCATCACCTCGACGTCCACCCGCTCCCTTATGTTACGTAGGTTGAACCCAATCTTATCCAGGTTGATCTCCAGCCACGAGGTGTAGCTTATCATTCTCCTCTTTATCTCCTCAGGGCTGGGCTGCGCCGCGAAAAACCTCTCAGACATGTATCCTTCTACTCTTCACCCGCTAGAAAAAAGGTTCGAATCATCTTGAAAACCGTTTAGACGAGGATCATTATAGTGTTAAAAAGAGGATCGGTGACGTTTCTCAGGGCACAAAACGGTGTCCCGTATGAGACAATATTAACGTGTCTTGTTCTAAAGGATACTGTTTTATGGGTCCCCGCCCAAGCCTTAAACGAGATTCAATGACACGTAAAGCAATAATCATGGGGGCCGCGGGAAGGGATTTCCACAACTTCAACACCTTCTTCAGGGACAACCCCGGATACGAGGTGGTCGCCTTCACCGCCGCCCAGATATCCGACCTAGACACGGGGGCCGGCGTCGAGAAACGGGTCTACCCCCCGGAGCTGTCAGGCCCCAGCTACCCGGACGGGATAAGGATATACCCCGAGGCCCGCCTAACAAGACTCATCGAGGAGCATGGCGTCGACGAGGTCTTCTTCTCCTACAGCGACGTCTCGGCTCGATACCTACACAATAAGGCGGCTGAGGTTCAGGCGGCGGGCGCAAGCTTCGTTCTGCTGGGGCCTAGAGACACGATGATCAAGCCGAGTAAGCCTCTCATCAGCGTATGCGCCTCCCGGACTGGCAGCGGCAAGAGCCCTACCTCAAGGTGGCTGGTCTCGCTGCTCAGGGAGAAAGGGTACAGGGTGGTGGTCATACGCCACCCCATGCCCTATGGGGACCTGGTGAAGCAGCGGGTCCAACGGTTCGAGACCTACGAGGACTTGGACCGCCACGAATGCACCATCGAGGAGCGCGAGGACTATGAGCCCCACCTAGACATGGGAGCCGTAGTTTACAGCGGCGTCGACTACGAGGACATACTGAAGGCCGCCGAGGAGGAGGCCGACGTGATCATATGGGACGGCGGGAACAACGACTTCCCGTTCTACGAGCCCCTCATGCACATTGTCATCGTGGACCCCCACAGGGTGGGCCACGAGCTCAGGTACTACCCGGGGGAGACCAACGTGAGGATGGCCGACGTCGTGGTGGTGAGCAAGGTGAACACGGCCGACCCGTCCAACGTCCAGAAGGTGAAGGAGAACGTGCGCAAGATCAACCCAGACGCCAAGATAGTGGACGCCAACATAGTCATCACCGCCGAGAAAGAGGATACGCTCAGAGGTAAGAGGGTGCTGGTCATCGAGGACGGGCCCACCCTCACCCACGGCGAGATGAAGTACGGCGCAGCCACCATCAAGGCCATGGAGAAGGGAGCCGAGATAGTGGACCCACGGCCCTACACCAAGGGCACCATAAAGGATGTCTACGAGCTCTGGCCCCACCTGGGCAAGCTGCTTCCCGCCGTAGGTTACAGCCCCCACCAGATGAAGGAGCTGGAGGAGATCATCAACGCCGTCCCATGCGACCTGGTGCTCATGGGGACACCCACCGACCTGCGGCGGTACCTCGAAGTAGATAAACCGGTTCTCAGGGTTCGATACGAGTTCGAGGAGATCGAGACGGGGAGCCTCGGCATCGAGGTATTCAAGGCCCTGGAGTAGGGCCCCCAGCCTATTCTAAAAGTTATATTTCCCTAAGCCCAGTACAATGCGAGGAGACTGTTTTGGACGAGTACGATGTATTGATCAAGGACGCGACCATCGTCGATGGCACGGGCAAGAAAGCCTACAAGGGCTCGATAGGAGTCAAAGGCGACAGGGTCGCGGCCATGGGTAAGGTGAAGGGCGACGCCGTCAAGACGGTGGACGCCAAGGGCCTCACGGCCACCCCAGGGTTCATAGACGCCCACAGCCACGCCGACTGGACCCTGCTTTGGTTCCCCAAGGCCGAGAGCTACGTGATGCAGGGGGTCACCACGTTCGTGGGCGGCCAGTGCGGCGGCAGCCCCGCTCCGCTGGGGGAGCACATAAGGGTGCCCAGGATGCTGACGGACCACCTGCCGGAGCTTGACCCGTACAAGTACTACCCGAGGCTCCCGTACTACCCGCTTGAGCGGGTGAACGAGTGGATGGAGGAGTACTTCGGGTGGACGCTCGACTGGGAGACCATGGCTGGCTACTTCGAGAGGGTCGAGGACAAGGGCGTGAGCATGAACTACGCGCCCCTCGTGGGCCACGGCAGCGTCCGCACCAAGGTCATGGGCCTAGACTACAAACGCCACGCCACCGATGAGGAGCTGGCCGAGATGAGGGAGCACATCAACCGGGCCATGAAGGACGGCTGCGTCGGCATGAGCACGGGGCTCGACTACGACCCCGACGTCTTCGCGGCCCACGAGGAGATAATCGACAGCGTCTCGGTGCTCAAGGAGTACTGCGGCGTCTACTGCCCCCACTGGAGACGGACGGGCAGGCGACGCGGCATCGCCGCCGGCCACGTGCCCAACGAGAAGATCACCGCCCTCATGGAGTGCGTCGACGTCCACA
>CAZEMD010000191.1:0-4407 GCA_964513225.1 uncultured Candidatus Bathyarchaeia archaeon
GAGGCTTCGGCTCCGCCGCCTTGATCAGCTCCGCGATCTCCATGACGTGGCTGCTCGCGCCGCCGTCTGTGCCGCCCGCCATGAGTATCATGTCGGGCCTGAGGCTCCTGATCCTTCTGATCTTCTGGTATGGCTGCCTGCCGTCGTCCCTGGCTATTACGTCCATGACTATGGCGCCTGCGCCGAGGGCCGCCCTGTTGGCGCTCTCGGCGGTCATGGACTTGATTAGGCCGGATACCATCATCTGCAGGCCCCCGCCTGCGCTGCTGGTGGTTACGTAGAGGTCTACGCCCTTCTCGCCGTCGTAGGGCACCACTATGCCGCTGCCGTCCGGGGCCAGAAGCTTGTGTCCGGTCAACTCCTCTACTTCACGTACCGCGTTCTGGACCCCGAGGGTAACGTCCTCGTAGGGCGCTTCGACTGTTGTGGGTGCTTCTCCTGCTACAAGGAACCTCCACTCGCCGTCCTTCTTGTGGAAGAACCTTGCTTTGGTTGTGGTGGAGCCTACGTCTGTAGCAATTATGAACTGCATTTCCTCTGTTGGCTTCTTGAGGGTTGCCATACTGATTCATATTCAGTCGCAGGTGATCATGGATAAGGTTTTCTAAAGCACCGTAGCTATGAAAACTATCTAGAAGGGAAGCCAGTCCCGCCAGGTTTTGTTCTTTTTCGGCTCAGCCTGCTCGTCAGAGGCTGTGTCGGTTTCTGGTTTCTCGTCCTCCTGAGTTGCCCCCGCTTCTAGCTCCTCCTCTTTCTCTCCGTATTCTCCTCTAGCCATTTCCTCTAGGATGGTGATGAGCTTCTCCACGTTCTTGCGTTCCTCGAACACGTTGATCAGGTTCTCTCCTAACTCGTTGGCGGCGGGCCCGAAGGCTGGGAGAAACGGGGAGATCATGAGCCTGCTCATCTCGCCGCCTATGTAGACGAGGGGCTTGACGCTCTCGAGGGTCAGTATGGCGGGGGTCTCCATGCCGTACTGCTGTATTTTCTCAGCGGCCTTCCTTATTATCTCGTCTACCTCTTCCTCGGATAGCTCCTCGTCGTCGGGTAGAGAGGGGAACATCTCGGTTATCCCTCGGGTGGCTTAGGATTTAAAGCGTTGGACGTATCTGTTCTCAGTTTATGAAGGCGGCTTAGAGAGGCTCTGCTTGAGAGCCAGGTAAGAAGCCGTGGCTCCTCCGAGTACTAGACAGATCAGTAAGATGCCGAAGAAGGCGAGGTTGGACTCCTCGACGAAGGCTAGGAGCGTGACTGCTATGAACGCCCACGATGCGAGAGCGGACTTTATCCCTACGGCGAGATGAGCCGAGTCGGTTCGTCTACATACTAGGTATGAGGGCGCGAGCCCTGCGAGGTAGTATACGGGGTAAGCCAGTAGGCTAGGCGTACCCGCCACCGTCTTTATCCAGAAGTAGACTAAACCGTAGGCGAGTGCAGCCGCCGCCATGTAGTCGGTCGTTGACGGTTTCCTCTCCTCGTTGGTCAAAAGTGTTCACTATCTAAAAGGGTGCTTGGGTTAAGAGTTTACGGTTAAATAAAAAATGGGGTTTTTGGTTCCCTTAGTTTATGCGATTATCTGCAGCCACTCTCTCAGCAGGAAGATGACTCTTCCCTGGTACATGCCGAACCTGGTCATCACCGTGTTGCCGAAGCTTGCGCCGAGCGCTAGAAGGATCATCCATCTGCCGATCTTCGGCCCCCAGCCCAGTGTGTCTTTGTGCATGCCTTCATACGTGAATATGAAGTGGCTGAGCGCCGTGATCACGCCGACGAAGGTTATTATGTTGTTTATGCTGCCCATCGCGTCTGACGCTATCAGAGGCGACGACGCGGTTTGAGCGATCTGTAACGTGAAGTCGCTGTGGATGCCCGCCCTGATGCTGATGCCGACGCCGTTCCCGACGAGGAAGGCGATGGGGTATCTGTAGAGCCAGTAGTACTCCTTGCTGTAACGTGCGTAGAGCAAGATGCCGAGAAGGAAGACGACGATGTATATCATCTCTCCCTGCATTAGGTGGCTCCAGCCGTAGTCACGGATGTTCCTGACGCCCATGACGATCTGGTGGCCGGCCGCCACTCCGATGAATGTGTTCTCGGCGAACTTGAAGACCTTATTGTCCCTGAAGGCGTAGCTTGTTGCGGCGAGTGTAAGGAACGCTGCTATCCAGACCTGGGGGTCCATTGATACCATTCTATCTGGCACCTCCCCTCTGCATCCAGAATGCTACGTTGCCGATAACGATGAATATCAGCACCAGCGTCTGTGTGAAGCTCAGTATGTCGCTGCTAACGATGGCGTCGCCGGCGTGACCTGTAAGGAACTCCAGGTCCGCGGCTCCCTTGATGCCGTCCATCAGGCCTAACATCTGGCCGCTGTCATAGTACGGCTTTATGCTTGTCGTCATCATGCTTAGGCAGCCTCCAAGAACTGGTCTTTGGTATTGGCTGTAGGCTTGGTAGACCCAGCCTTCTGCTGTGCCTCCTGCCGTGGTCATGTACGCTACGATGTCGAAGTCATCTGCGCTGCTTACCTCTGCTGCGAGAGGTAGACTGCTTAAAGATGTGCCTTGGTAGTCGTTGGATGCGAGGGCGTGAAGATCGCCTAGCACCCCCGCCATAGCCGTCTGTCCACCTGCGATGTAGCCTAGGAAGACATAGTCCTCTCCGTACACTGCGCCGTAGTTGGTCTCCGGTTTGACGCCGGCCATTATGAGGGGGTACATCATCCCTCCCTCCAGAGCCGTCGCCATGATCACGATCCTGAGGTCATTCTCGAACATCTGGTGGAACGCCGCGATGTTGCCTGGTCCAAGGCTCGGGTATCCCCCTGAGCCGTATCCTATGTCGAATAGGACGACGGAGCCAGCAGGCATGGTGTCAATCGTATCGTACCAGTCCTCGCTCATTTTACCGGTCATTAAGGGTAGACCCAGCGGGTTAAGGGCGGGGATAAGTATGGCGATGAAGACAAGCCCCATGATTACCTCACGGGGGACGTCCATCAATTTCTCCCACATGCTCATCTCTTACCGCCTCCCCAGGTAGCCGGTCTCTAAGCCGACCAGCGTCCTGATCCCTAGTATCACTGCGCCTATGCCGACGCCGATCCTGATGCCTCTGTACGCTCCGCTCACTATGGGTCCGAAGATCCATTCACGCATATGGAAGAAGCCCGGATACGTCGCCGGGAATATCGGTGTGTTTCCTATTATAACGAGCACGGCAGTGATGAATAACAACGCTGCCTCAAAGTTCCTGGCTCTCAGCACCTTGTATGAACCGTAGGCCATGTAGAACGCGAGGCTGCTGTACATCGTTGCGCCGAGTGGTAGGTACAGGGAGTTGTAGATCCATTGGTACGATGTGCTTGCGTCATATTGTCCAGTTACTAGACCGACGACGACGAACAGAACCAGCATGAGAAGCAGCCAGCCGCTGAACATCCAGTCATCCCTAGTCCTCTCAGAAACCCTCTTGCCATGGACACGGAACAGGTTTACCGCCCCGAGGCCCAGCGCGAAGGCTTGGAGAACAACGCCCCAGTTCTTGATCACTGTGAAGGTAGCTGTGACGGATTCAAGGGTGGTATAGTAGTCTAGTACGGCGAGGACTCCTACTATGAATGTTATCGCCAGAGGTATGTCTCTTCTATAGTCCATCTCTTCATTCACCTCACATTATCAGGAGATCACCTATCACGGTGACCCCTGCCGTCGCTAATAGTGCTCCGAGTATTCCTAGTACCAAAGCCGCTAGTTTGTACCAGTCCTGGGCGGCTATGCTGCCTACCTGCTGGGGGTCGCCGCTGACGTAGGCGCCTGCGGCGAACATCTCCTCTCCGATTAGTACGTACTCACATAGTGCCGCGAAGAACGGTATCTGGTATAGCCTGGCGGTTCCGCCGATCTGCATGGCTCCGACTCTGTCGAAGCTCTCTGCGAACATCATGGACTCGGCCCAGAAGGGCCCGATCATGATGTTGCCGGCTGGCCTCAACCTGGCGGCCATCCCTATGATGCCGCTCGCCCAGGCGAACTGGGTCCCTGATAGATAGGGTAAGTGTTCTTCGATGTCGATCTCCTCTTCTTTGCCTTCGAGTCTGTAGGATTCCCTGACGATCTCTGCAGCAACGGGTAGAACGTCCACGCTTGCCTGCGGCGCATAGAGTTCAGCTCCGAGGCGTGCGCAGAGCGTCGAAACGTAGCTGAGGATACTGAGCCCTGCAATTGTCTGTGTCGCATATATATCTGTAAAGACGCCCATGCCGATGATGTCGAAGACGGGGCGCCCCATCTCAACGGAGCGTCCTACTATCTCCTCGATGGCGTCGAGCCCGGGTATCCTGCGTATTCTGATCTTTCCCTGTTTTCCCATCTGGATGGCCATGTAGGTGGCCACCCACGCTAG
>CAZEMD010000192.1:0-4401 GCA_964513225.1 uncultured Candidatus Bathyarchaeia archaeon
CGGTCGAGATAGACGAAGACCTTTACAACTACCTAGAGTTCCTTGAGCGTACACGATACATCAGAAACAAGAACGAGGCCCTCCACAAGGCGCTGATACTCTTCAGGAAGCTCAGCATGCACGACTGGCTACCCGACACCTACCGCATCGGCGAGAACCGCGTAATCATCATGGACAGGGGGATGCTCCTCGACCTGTTTGAGAGCCTAACGGAGTACGAGATCTATAGGGTGGGGAGCATGACCGCCCTAAAGCGGAAGGTGCTGAGGCCCGAGTTCAGGGACATCAACCTCACCAAGAAAGCCAACTGGCCGCTGGTGCTCAACGAGCTACAGAACCTGGGCTGGGGAACCTTCGAGAAGATCGAGGACGAAATAAAAGTAGAGAACACGGCGGTGCCGCCCCAGTACCTCAAAGGCTACCTAGAGACAATGTTCAAGGTGACCCTAGAGGAGCACCAAACCAAGATAAAGGACCTAATAGTGTTCAAGGTGGCCAAGCCCAAGGAAGACGCCTGGCTCTAGAGCCCCGTCCACGGGCACCTCTTGTAGGGCCCGATCACTATGGTCACCACGGTCCCCAGTATCCCGTCCAGGGCTATCTCCTTTTCTAGGAACGAGTTGAGGTCCTCCATCTGCTCGAAGATAACCTCTATCAAGAGATCTACGTCGCCGCTGGTGCGGTAGAGAACATGGACGTCAGGGTTCTTCTCTATGACCCCGACGATGGATGAGAGCTTGGCCGGCTGGACCTTGAGGCCGATGAACGCCTTGATGGCTCTACCCAGTTTATGGTAGTCCATGATGATGGTGAACTTCTTTATGATGCCCTCTTCCTGGAGCTTGTCGATCCTGTTCTTGATGGTGGCCTCGCTTACCCCAGCCTCTTCCGCCATCTTCTTGTATGTGCTTCGCGCGTCGTCGGTGAGACACTTTATTATCTTCATATCGAGGATATCCAGAGACATACGTCAATATTATTGGTCTACTAGTTGAAATATTTTTAGGTTCCTTTAATGGTATTGGGGTTTTATATAATCTAGTTTCATGTTTTTTTACTTGTATTAAAAATATTTCCATGATCTTTCAATATAAACAAAAAGATGTTAAAAAACCCATCCAGCATCATCCAATATTAATATAAAAAGACAAACACCTAGAAATATCTTTAAAGAAAATATAGAAAAAATAAAATCAAACTTGGGAATCCATAAAATTTTCTAGTTGTTCTATGATTTTCTTAATGAAACATGATATATTCAATATGCATGGTAAATACCATTGAAGGAAAATGGAAGCCGTAAACAATGTGCCCGCGTCTCTGTACAAGCCCCTATCGGACAAGCTAGTGTCCATAATCCTCGACGCCGAGGACCGGAACGCAGTCTCATCCGATATGACGAAGAAAATCATCTACCTGTGGAGACAAGACATGCTAGCCTCCCCGACAGGCATAGAGGCGCTGGTCAAGGCATCGGTTCAGGTTGACTCCTCGGCCGTCGTCAAAGTAATGGACGATCTGGGCCTCAAAGAGCTAACAGTAGCCGTGAAGAACCTATAAACCTAAATTTTTCTTTATACCATTATTATATGAACCGTTGAGGAATGATCGATTTGGTTGTAAGTTACACTCTGGCGAGGGTTCAGCCGGCGAAGGATGTCCAGGTCTACTACAAGATAAAGGAGCTCCCCGAGGTCGAGGAAGTGATAACAACATACGGCGAGTACGACATAATCATCAAGGTTAACGTCGGCAGCCTAGAGATGCTGGACGAGTTCGTATTCCACAAGCTGAGGACCATCGAGGGCGTGGAGGCCACGACGACACTGATACACGCCGACTTCCCTAAGGATAGGTGAGCCGCGCTGGAGAAGTTTCCTTCAGTCGTCTCTGACATAATGAACGAGCTGGTCACCATAGAGGGCTCGAGGTCGGTGAAGGAGGCGTCCGAGATAATGCTTGAGAAGGGCATCGGTAGCATCGTGGTGACGGAGGAGGGAAGCCCCGTTGGTATAGTGACTAAAAGCGATCTCCTGGGCAGGGTCATCGTGAAATGCAGGGACCCGAGGGATTGCAGGATAAGCGAGATCATGTCGAGCCCCCTAATCTCCATAGACAAGAACACTCCTATACTCGACGCCATGAGGGAGCTGAGGAATAGGAAGGTCCGCCGTCTCCTCGTGAGCGAAGGCGGGAATATAGTGGGCATAGTGTCGGAGTATGACATGATAAACGCCGTCACGATCTCGTCTCTCACGCAGTTCAGCACGCTGCTTAGAAAATAGGTTCATCGCTTCATAGCAACCAGTTCTGTCGGCTTAGGGTAGGTTGCTATGTTTCCCGGAAACCTTTTTATCAATTAGATAAGCTATAAAGTGATTCGCTTTGATGAAAAAGGTCACGATCATTACTCCCCCTGAGTATGAGGGGCTGTTGCTGGAGTCCCTCGGTAAATCTCAGGTAATTCATTTCACCAAGGTGACTGGCTCAGAGTACGAGAGTCTGAGAGACCCATCCGAGGAAGCCATCGATTACAGGATGCTGCACAACAGGGTCAACACACGATACAAGGAGGTCCTTGATATGGTGGACTTCGCCGTGGAGCGGCAGACACCTCGCCTCGAGGAGCTCAGGGAGTTCACTCTCGATCCAGAGGGAAAGGCAGATGCCATAATCGATGAAGCGACAACTTTGATCGAGGATGTAGAGGAGAAGCGGGAGCGCCAGCACGTGGAAAACGATAAGCTGGTCAAGGAGCTTCAGGCCGAACTGGATGCTGAGAGGGAGAAGTTCGAGAAGGAGAAGGAGAAGCTGGTGGGGAAGCTCGCTGATCGAGTCCTCCTTTCATCGAGGCTTGAGTCGCTTCAAGCTCTGGAGCCGGAGCAGGTTAGGAGCAGCTTCGCCGTCGGCGTCGTGAAGAAAGACCTCATCCCCAAGGTGGCGGAGTATCTGAGACGGTATGAAGGGACGTACTACAGGACTGCCCCCATATCGGAGGATGAGAGCTTCATATTCGTGTTCGGCTCCGAGGAGACCCAGAAATGGGTGGAGGCGCTGTTTCTCGTCTTTGACATAAAGGACATATTCGATACGTTAGACTCTCAGGATATTCTTCTCGTGCTTGACCCGGCCAAGAGGGCGGAGGCCATTAAGAAGTACGAGGCACAGCTTACGAAGCAGGGTGAAGAGGCGGGCCCCAGCGAAGTGCCTGAAGAGGAGAAAAAGATCAGGGAAAAGATTACGGAGCTTGAGAGCAGCAACAGGCAACGAATATCCGAGCTGCGAGCCGAGTATGACCAGAAGATCAAGGAAAACGAGGAGAAGCATACTAAAGAGATCGCGGATCTGATGGGCGAGCAGAGCGACAAGATCGGAAAAATCGACTACTATGTAAACTTGTTGAGGATGTTCTCAAGCAGGAGGGTCCACATCCTCAGAGGGATGGTCATAAGCATCTTGCAGGGCTACACGCCCGAGAGCAAAGTACCCAAGCTCAGGGAATCCATAAAAAAGGTGGAGGACAGGATCGGGGAGAACCTGTTCGTGGAAGTGAGTGACCTCGGCCCCGAAGACAAGCACGCCCCGACGCCGACGCTGGAGATGCCAAGCTTCCTGGGACCATCTTGGATACTCACCAGGCTAAGGGGCTGGCCTTCCGCGGAGGAGCTCAACCCGGGGTACATCTCGGTCCTCATATTTTGCTTCCAGTTCGGCCTCATGTTCGGGGACATAGGGCAGGGGCTCATATACCTGGCGATCGGCTTGGCTCTTCGTAACAGGTTCGATAGGGGTATGATGAGGTACCTGACTAACCTGTTCATACCTATGGGTATAGCTGCCATAGTGTTCGGGTTCATGTACGACTCGATATTCCTAGTTGAGCACGCCATAAGCCACTGGCTCCACGGGGCGGGGCTACACCTGCCTTTCCACTACCCGATAATGCCCAACCCGGTGCACGAGATGGGTGAGCTCATGAACCTCATATTCATGATAGGCGCGGTGGAGATAGTCCTCGGCGCCCTCCTCGGAGCGTACAACGCGTTTAAGGAAGGCAACTACGTCGGCATGATAGGTGAGCACGGGTTCGGCATGGGCTTATACGTCACCGGCCTATACCTCTCGGCCGGCTCGCTGTTCACGGAGGGCCTCGACATCATGTTGATGGTGGCTAACTGGCCCTTCAAGCTGATGATCGCAGGGATGCTGCTATCGTTCGTGGAGCCTGTGCTCCACTCTGTTCTGCACGGACACGGTCTCAGCATAGAGTCCATGGGTGAGGGGCTGGGAGGGCTGCTGATGACCTTCGTAGAGGGGCTGGCAAACATGTTCAGCTTCCTACGTATCGCGGCCTTCGCGCTCGCCCACGCGAGCCTAGCCGGAGCGGGTGTGGCCCTGGGC
>CAZEMD010000193.1:0-4391 GCA_964513225.1 uncultured Candidatus Bathyarchaeia archaeon
TGGCGCTGGCCGCCGGCGCCCTCGTCTACTCCCGGATCAAGAGCATGCAGGCAGGCGGCCCTGTGACCAACACGGGGCTCTACGTGCTGCACCGGGGCGAATACGTGATGCCGGCGCAGCAGACGCGGCTCGGCCCCATCTTCGTCACCTTCGAGAAGCAGCCGCGGAGCCCCCTCGAGGTGGACCAGTGGCTCAGCGAGTTGGGGCCACGCCTCACAGAGAGAATGAGGAGGGGCGGCTAGTGCCGACGCCGGGCTGGGCCCAGTGCCACGTGGAGATCTACGAGGAGCCCGGGTTCCTGGACGACTGCTTCAGGAGCAGCCTCTGGACAAAGTTCCAGTCGGCGGCCAGTGAGAGCTTCGGCAACGCCGGCGACGCCTCGGGCGACTACGCCATCATGGAGGTCACCGAGGGAGGCACCGTGAACGGGGCAGGCTGGAGAAGGGACATAAGCGGTCTCAGTCTGGATACCGATGAGCACCCTCTCATCAGAGTACGCCTCAGGGGCCGCGGCACATCTCCTCAGTACAAGGTGGAGGTCGAGTACACTGACGCCTCGACCACGAGTTCAGGCTGGATCAATGCGCCGAGTGGCTTCGAGGCCAAGATGCTGCAGCTCGCGGCGGGGAAGACCGTTAAGTACATCAAGCTCTATGTCCGGAGCAACCAAGCCAACCAGACGGCCCAGATCGACTACGACTACGCCGCGGTCCTCAAGAACCCGCCTCTGATACCCGGGGAACTCCTTGAGCTGGTCGCCGACCTCGTGACCACGACCGCCGTGAGCGGCCTCAGGCTAGCCATGCTCAACGATCCGCTGCTGGGCGTCACCGAGCGGCGATATAGCCTGGATGAGAACTTGGGCACCAAGGCGTATGACCTGAGCCGGAACAGGCACAGGAGCGGCATAGTCAACGCGACGTGGAACAGCGGCGGCAAGCACGGGCACTGCCTCTACTTCCTGGCGGGGAGCAGCTGCCGCCTCAACACCGGGTACCTGGTCTCTATCGCGGCTACCGGCGCCATCAGCGTCGCGTTCTGGGTGAAGGCCAGCGCCGGCGCGTCGGGCGTCATCTGCGGGTTCGGGAAGACCATCGGCGCCGACTGGAACAGGATACAGTTCAACTGGAGCAGCGACAAGGTCAGGCTCTACGTAAAGGACGACGCCGCCAACACACGGCAGTACGTTTCGGACGCGACCGTGGCAGACGGGGTCTGGCACCACGTCGTCGGCGTCATCAACCCAAGTGACGACGAGATCGAGCTGTACGTCGACGGCGAGAATGACGGCGGTGCCTCGGGTACCCTGGGCACAATAACCTTGGACGCTCATGATCTCACCTTCGGCTGCGTCCACACCGGCGGCGGGTACAGCAGCTACACGACCTGCTACGTGGACGAGATCCTCGTCGCCTCCCGGGCGCTCACCGTCGACGAGGCGTACGGTCTCAGCCGGTACGAGCCTCTCAGCGGCGCCGCCAGGGCCTCCGCCGGGAACGTCGTCATGGTGTACCTGGGCGCCGAGTCTGAGACCCTCGTCTACAAGCTGGTCACGGCCCGGGTCATCGACAGGGTTGCTCTGGGGGAGCCCGACGAGCCGGTGGTTCAGCTGGTGTGTGAGGACCTGGGTGAGATTCTTCACGAGCGCACCTTCACCAAGGAGTACACGAGCCCCACCCAGATCAGCGCCATCGTCGACGACGTCATGGACCAGTCAGGCGCAGAGTTCTACCAGGATAAGGACCCCACCAATCGTTCCATCGTCAACAAGTTCAACGCGGAGGGAGTCTGGGCGCTCCTGGAGAAGCTCTCGGAGACCGCGACCTTCGCGTCGGGTGAGACCGGCGCAAACTTCTACGTCGACCCCGGCGGCGCCCTCCGCTTCAAGAAGTACGGGGCCTTCACATGCAGCCACAACATCAGTGACGGCAGCGACGGCAACACGGCGAACATCCTGGAGATCCAGGTCAAGGAATCCATCAAGGGGAGTCCGCGGCTGGTGAACGACGTCAGGGTCATCGTCTTCGAGGAGGAGCGGAGCCCTGCTGACCAGGACGCGTTGACCGAGTCGGCTGAGGGCTGGAGCAGCCCCGACCCCACGGACGCGAATTACCCGCAGAGCGACGCCGGCGACAAGGTGGCGGGCACGGCGAGCGTCAAGTTCCAGTTCACGGGCGCCGGCACTCAGTACCGGATGAGGCTCAACCTCCCGGACCTGGACCTCTCGGCCTTTGACCGCATCAAGTGGTACATGAAGTACGGCGCCACGCTGAGCATCGACGACTTCGACGTCAAGCTCTGGAGGAACAGCATCTGGGTCACAGACTACTACGAGAAAACCGGTGTCTCGAAGGGTGCGGCGGCCAGTTGGGTTGAGTACAGCGTCAACATCAACGATTTCTCTAAGACCGGTAACCCTGGGCCCATCATCGACACGGTGCAGATCAAGGCCAACCACAGCGCCGGCATAGGCACCGGCGGCATACTCGTCGACAAGCTCAGGTTCGTCAGAGACGAGAAAGCCGGCGTCGCCAGCGACTCGGCGAGCCAGTGCGCATACGGGAAACGTACTCTCCGGCTGGTCGACAAGACTATCACGGATCTTGACTACGCGGGGTACGTCGCCGACAACATAGTCGCACACCGGAAAGATCCACTGGTGACAGCCAGAGTTAAGGTGCCTGGCCGCAGCCAACTAGGCTACAGGCCGCCTATGACTGTGTATCTAACCAGCCTAAAGGACGGCATCGACCAGAAAGACTTCCAGATCGTGAAAGCCATCCACAGGTACACCCCGGGCCATGGCTACGTCTGCGAACTGGATCTTATTGCCGCCCATAAATCAGACGGCACTTATGAGCCGAAGGTGGCGCCGGCGGTCGACGATGTCGGCATGAGCCTCGCGGTGAAGATGAGGATACTGAGCGAGAGCGGGCTCAACAGCCTAAGGAATGTATGGATATGAGAGGAGGTTTGGAGATCTGAAACGTATCAGCGTCGAGGAGATTGAGAACGGGGAGCTCCCAAGGGGCAGCTTCATCATGGTGAGGTGGCTGGACGCCTCGGACATCAAGGCTCAGATTAGCGAGCACGAGGCGAACCCGGAGGCCTACTGCAAGGACTGGGGCATATATCTCGGCTGCAGCGGTCGTAAAAAGAGATTGCTCATAATCGGGAAGGACGTCATGGAGATCCACAACGAGTGGGGCGCCACAAGGATTCCCCTCAAACTCGTCGAGGAGGTGATCCTGATCCTGCCCCGGGATGAGATGATTAAGGCCGTCCGGGAGGTCCAGATAATGGGCCGCCGGGTGAGCCTCAGGAAGTATAAACGAAGGGAGGAGAGGGTGCGTGTGGTCGTGGCTTAAACGCCTCATTATGAGAGGCACCACCAAGAAGATGGAGGTGGAGACCGGCGGCAAGGGTCGCCGGGTCCGCGTCCAAGAGGAGCCGCCGAGCGACAGGTTCGTCCTGATCATAGGGCTCATGGTGCTCTTCTTCGTCGGCCTCGTGTTCCTAGAGGTGGTTCACATGATCTGGATGGGGACGTGGAACGACGTCATCTTCAACGGCATCATGCTGGTGGTGGGCACCATCGTCGGCGCCGTCTGGGGGAAGACGACAGAATGAGGGTAGGGAAAACGGAGGAGATCCTAGTCATGGGGAAGACCTGGACCATAAGGAAGCTGGCCGCGGGGGAGGAGATCGGCTCCTCGGCGCCTACCTTCAAGGTCGTGGGCGGCCCCATCCACATCGCCGGTTACTGGTACAGGAAACGGGGAGCCCGAAGGGGAATCAGACGACAGTACAAGCAACATCTCGAGAGGAAGAGGCGCGAGTGACGGTGTCCCAGGTCAGGATCGGAAGGAGAGTTAGGCGGTACGACAAGGAGAGAGGCTGCTACGTCTACGATGTCAACTTCAAGACCCAGACGCCCCTCACCGAGCGCACCATCGAGGTGGCGGAGGCCTTCGGGCTCGGCGTCGACGAGACGCAGGAGCACGTGCTCTACAGGGCCTTCACGGTGAAGCTGGCCGTGGGCGACGTGGTCTACATAACCGGGGACAGCGGCAGCGGCAAGTCGGTGCTGCTGCGGGCCCTCAGGGATGACCTCGGCGAGGAGGCCGCCACAATGGCGGAGCTGGAAGCCCCAGAGGACAGACCCATCATAGACCTGGTGGGCGACAGCTTCCAGGGCGCCCTCCGGCTGCTCAGCAAGGTAGGCCTCAACGACGCGTTTCTCTTCCTCAGGCGCCCAGTTCACCTGAGCGACGGACAGCGGTACCGCTTCAAGATCGCCCAACTGCTAGACTTGAGCCGGCCTTACTGGCTGTGCGACGAGTTCTGCAGCACCCTGGACAGATCCACCGCCAGGATAGTCGCCTACAACG
>CAZEMD010000194.1:0-4389 GCA_964513225.1 uncultured Candidatus Bathyarchaeia archaeon
GAGAACGTGGAGTGCGAGAACATCAGGGGCGGCAGGGTGGTCATCCACGGCGGATGCAGGGTCAACGGGAAGGTGGAGTACACCGAGTCCAACGATGTGGACCCCAACTCATATCTAGCACAGGAACCCGTTAAGATCGTCTAAACGATCAAAAATGTCCGTGGAGGATGAGGGCGAGGAGGCCCCTCGGGGTCTGTTACAGAGGCTGCGATCCGAGTTCGACTTCGTGCAGGGCAACTTCCTGGTGATGGTGCTGAGCTGGCTGTTCCTCGACTTCTTCACCGAGCTCCCCGGCACCTACTACCCTCTGTACGTTAAGGCCCTCGGAGGCACGGCGTCCACCATCGGCCTCATCGGCGCGGTTCAGAACGTCGCCGTCGCCCTAGTGCAGATACCGGGCGGGTACCTCACAGACAAGTATGGCCGCAGGTGGCTCATCGCATCCATGACCTTCTTCGCCGCCTTCGCGCGCCTCTTCTACGCCTACGCGCCGAGCTGGGAGTGGATAATGGTGGGGGCCGTCATCTCCGGCTTCTGCAGCATCTACCGGCCTGCGTTGAACGCGATAGTGGCCGACTCCCTGCCCGAGGAGAAGAGGGGCATGGGCTTCAGCATCATCAACCTCATCTCCAGCGTCTCGACGACCCCCGCCCCCCTCATAGCCGGGTACCTGTTCACGCTGTACGGGCTTGTGCCCAGCATGAGGCTGATCTACAAGATGGTGTTCATGGGATTCATCGTGACGGCGATCCTCAGGACAAGGCTCAAGGAGACTGTGGAAAACCCCGCCAAGATAAACGTCAAAGAGATGCTGGGCGAGTACCCCGTCTCCCTGAGGGAGTCCGTGAACGTCTGGAGGCTGGTCCCTACCGCGGCCTTCGTCCTCTTCCTCATAAACGTGATTACAAACTTCACCTCGGGGCTCTTCCAGCCCGTGCTGACCCTCTACATAGTGCAGGACCTGGGCATAGGAGAGGTGGAGCTCAGCTACATAATGACGGCGCTGCCGGTGTCCATGATACTTCTGGCGCTGCCGGCCGGCAAGATGGTCGACAAAGTCGATAAGAGGTTGCCGATAATGCTCTCCTTCGTCCTATGGGGCGCCGCGGTACTGCTTCTCGTGTACGGCGACTTCTACAGACTCATACTATCGATGATGTTAGTTGGCTTACTAATGATACTGGTGAACAGCGCCACCTCGGCGCTGTCTGCGGAACTCGTTCCCCAGGAGCACCGCGGAAAGGTCAGCGGCTCCAAAGGCTTCTTCGCAATGATAGCGGCGGCTCTGGGACAGTTGACTGGGGGCTGGCTGTACGACAACGTGAGTCACCAGATGCCTTTCCTCATAGAGCTTCTGCTTATAATTCCCCCCATATTCATGGCGTGGTACTGGCTGAAGACGCCAGAGACTGAGCCCCTAGACGAGCCCCTTCCCGGATAGGTAGCCGGGGAGCTCCGCGACGCTGGGGAGGATGCCGTGGGGGCCTGCCGAGTCGAGGCGCTGTATGCTCTGGGTGCCCGTGAGCACCGCCACCGTGTGGACGCCGGCGTTGAGACCCTCCTCTATTCCCTTCGCGGTGTCGTCCACCTTAAGCACCTCGCCGGAGTCGGTCACCCCGTGCCTCCTCATGGCTTCCAGGATCATGGCCGGGTCGGGCCGCGACGCGCCCAACTGCTCGCTGCACACCCAGCCGTCTATCAGTCCGTCCCTGAGCCAGCCCATGTGCCCCACTATGGCCTCGGCGACCTCCATGGGGAAGCCCGTTGAGGCGACGACGGCTACGGCGCGGTCCCTCAGGAACCGGAAGGTCTCCGAGGCGCCCGTTACCTCCTTTACTCGGCCTGTGTTCTCGTTGAGCGTCGCCAGGAAGTCCCTGTATATCTCGGGTGCCTTGCCGCCGCCCAGCTCGCTGATGACTGTCCATTTGTCCCTGCCCCGCTGCTCGTTGAGTACCTCCATGGGCACGTGGACGCCGTGGGCCGTGAAGGCGTCGCTGTAGCTCTTCAGCACCAGGGGGACGCCGTCCACGCGGTCGTCAACGGTGGTGCCCGCCATGTCGAAGACGGCGAGCCTTATCCGCGGCATCTAGGCTTCCTCGACTATCTCTTCCAGGGGCTTCCGGCTGGTCTCCTCGGTGAAGCCGCCCCTGTCCGGGTAGCCGAGGGGCGTCACGGCCACCACGTCCATTTCGTCGGGGAGCCCCAGAGCATTCTTTACCTCCGTGTTCTGGAAGTCGCCTATCCAGCAGGTTCCCAAGCCCTCGGCCCTCGCCGCGAGTATGAGGTGGGTGAAAGCGATGCCGACGTCCATGATGAAAGACATCTCGCCCATGTAGCCTCCCCTGCTGAAGGACACCCTCCGCCCCGCGGCCACGACCACCACAGGAGCCTGGTCTATCCAAGTCTGGCCTCCGCACGCCTGGGCCACCCGACGTTTCTTCTCCGGGGATTTGACCACGATGAACCTCCATGGCTGCCTGTTGCTGCCGCTGGGCGCCATCCTCGCCGTGTCGAGCACCCGCCTCAGGGACTCCTCGGGGACAGGGTCCGCCTTATAGGACCTTATGCTTCTCCGAGTCTTAATTACCTCGTAGAACTCCATCTCATACGAAGATGCGCTCCCCACGATATATACTGTAGGTGCCTTTAGGTTGTACAGGCGTAAGTTTCTCGCATCAATGCTTACAATGGAAGCCCCTACGACAGGGCGTAGTCCAGGGCGGCCTCGACATGGACGTCCACGGTGTCCAGCACGGTTAGCGCCGTGTCTCCCTCGCTTATGATGAGGGGCAGCTCGGTGCACCCCAGTATCACGGCGTCCACCGGGTAGCCAGCCATGATCTCCAGGAGCCTCTCTTTGCTCTCCCCACTATGGACACCGATCACTAACTCGTCGAATATGATGCGGTCTATCTCGTCCTGCTCCCTCTCGTCCGGGGTCAAAACCGCGACGCCACGCTCCCCGAGTTTCGCGTGGTAGAAGGAGGATTGCATGGTGTGCTTTATCCCGAGGAGCAGGGCCGTTTCAAGCCCGAGTTCCGAGGCCTTCTCCGCTGCGGCGTCGGCGATGCTGATCATGGGCACCGCCGCAGCCTCCGAGACCTCACGGAAGACTGTGTGGGGCGAGTTGGCCGCCATAACGATGAACTCGACGCCCGCATCCTCAAGCCCCCTGACGCCGTGCATTATGTACTCTATGTAGGCGTCCCTGTCCGTGTTCTCGTGGTCCGTGAACCTCTGGAAGTCGAGGCTGAAGACCACCACCTCGGGGTAATGGTAGTCGCCCAGCTTCGCGTGGTATTTCTCGTGGAGGAGCGTGTAGTACCTGGCCGTGGACTCGTGGCTTATGCCGCCCAGTATGCCTATCCGCTTCGACAAGGTGTCTCGGGTTGAGTTGTCGTGCAGAGTAATTACGTTAACGGGTGGTGTAGTACTCCGAGTAGCTCAGGAAGCTCGCCTCTCCATCGGGGTTCTTGACTCCCACGACCAGCCTCTGCTTCATGAACCTTGGGCCCGTCACCTTCAGCTTATAGGACACGTCCTCGCCGTAGGCTAGGTCGAAGTAACTGCTGTGCGTCTCGGCTAGTATGAAGCCGTCTTCGTCCTCCACCGCAAGCCAGACGCGGTAGTCCTCGGCCGTCACGGGGCCTTCGCTGGTCACGTCTATCTTCACGGTAGCCTTGTTGTTCACCCTCGTCGCCGTCCAGCTGTAAGCCAGGAAAGGCATCTCCTCGACCGGGTAGAGGGTCGCCTCCTCCGGGTCGTGCTCGGGCGGCACCGCTCCCTCCTCCCAGCCGGGGGCCGTCGTCTCGAGGTAGTAGTACGTCACGTTATCGTAGACCCAGTGGACGCCTGTGGCGTTCACCTCTACGCCCACCGCGAGGTGATCCGGCAGTAAGAGAAGGGACACGTTGTACCCCATGACGTCTAGCAGCGACGCCATCAGTATGCCTGTGTCCTCGCAGTCGCCGCCGCCGTCTACCAGGGTCTCCACCGGGAACCGGGGGTACTCGGTGAGGCCCTTGGAGTCCGCGTCGAGGGTGTACTCCATGTTCTGGATGAACGAGACTACCAGGTCGGTCTTGTTTTCCTCTGTGAGCCCCTCGTCCACCTGTATCACGTTGAACTCGTAGACGAGGGCCTCGACGTACATGTCGTCCAACGGGTGGAGTATGTAGCCCCTGTAGTCGGTGGTCTGGTAACGCTCCTTCTCGCTGTAGTAATCGTACAGTTGCTCGGGCACGGTTACGTTTATGCTCCGCTCAACCCCGTCCCACGTCCATGTGTACTGCTTCTCTAGGACAGGTATCGTCTCCGGAGAAATATCGAGCCCCCCGAAGGCGGCCTCGTAGTCGCTGAGGAGGGTCTCGTACTCGGACTGGAGTTGCT
>CAZEMD010000195.1:0-4378 GCA_964513225.1 uncultured Candidatus Bathyarchaeia archaeon
GATGAATATTTTTATCTTACTTGTCCGAAATGTTCGGGGCGGGTTTGTTTTTATTTAGATAAAGATGATGAGGTCAATAAGAATGACCCTGAATTTTATTATTGGTTAAAATGTTGGTATTGTGGCAAGGAAATAGATGATGGATACACAGAAAACAAGAGATAGCATTCAGGAAACATTTTTTAATTCTAATGATTTAGATGACCTCTTAATGTTGCCTATCAATTTTATGTTATTTCAAGACGATAATGGGCGGATGTGGTTTATCCCTCGTTTCGTCCAGAGAAGCACAAAGGAGCATTAATGACAGAAACAAAGAAAAAGAAAATAGCGCCCAAGGAATCAGACGAAAGCAAGAAGATTACTAGACTTGAAAAGGTTATGGGCGCATTGTTAAAGCAGGCTGAATTAAAGGTTGTATGGGATGGGAATACGCCTATGCTTGAGCCTGATGTAACGCCGGAGACTTTAAAGGACAGGGAACGCAGGAGATTAGCCGATAAGGTTGGGTGGTAATGCCGATACCTAGTCCTCGTTCCAAGGAAAAGCGAAGCGAGTATGTATCTAGGTTCATGAAAAGCAAGGTTATGCGCCGAGAGTTTCCGAAGCGTGACCAAAGACTTGCTGTTGCTTATCGTACTTGGCGAAATAAAAAGTAAGATTCAATCTAATGTATAGGGGGGTTGATGACTGCCAAACAATCTATGAAGAATAAAAATATACAGTGGCGTGGTGAGATTGATGTCTTTCCTGGGGGGCAGAACGTTGACTTGTCGAAGAAAGACGAGAACGGTGTTGTCCTTAAGGAAAAGCTGACCGCAGACATCGCCCAAGCCATGACCACAGAGACAGAGAACCAGCAAGAACGCATTGATAAGATTTCCAAATGGCAGAAGATGTTTAAAGGGATTCGGAAGAAAAAGGACTTTCCGTATCCAAACGCCAGTAACTTTGCAGTGCCGTTGACTCGATGGTTGACAGAAACCATCTTGGTCAGGATTATCAATGCTATATTCTCACAGCGCAGATTCTGGATTGTCGAGGCTGAAGATTCTCGTTTTGAGCCTTATGTAAGACCCTTTGAAGATGCGTTGGAATGGTGGCAGAAAAGCGTGGCGAAGTTAAAAGACAAATCCTTTTCTCCGTTAATGCAGTGCATTAAAACGGGAACGGGTTTAGTCAATATGGCTCATATAGAAAAGAATAGGGCGGCTTATAGGCTGGCTTCAGAGCAAGAAGTAAACGATAAAGATACAAAAATATATAAAGACAAAGACGGCAATTATCTCGTAAAAGATATTGTAACAAAGTATAATGGTGTTGCAATTTATCCGGTATCCAGAGAAGATTGGATACAGTCAAGCGATGCTATTGCTCCCGAAGATGCTTTCATGTGTGGATTTAGGAAGTATTTGAGACCCTCACAGTTTCAAGCCCGCATTAATCGTGGCGAGTATCCAGAGATAGACGAACAGGACAGTACTAATATTTTAACTGGTGGGCGGCTTGATGATACTAAAATATCTCGTGCTGAAGACCAGTATAAACTTATTCAGGATAACCTTGAAGATAAAATAGATTTATGGCAGTTGAACGTAAAATACGATGTAGATAACGATGGCGAAGAAGATGATATTATTGTGTTATGGAATGATACCTGCAAGAAAATATTGAAGTGCATATATACACCGTACTTTTATGGAGAAAGACCTTACTTGAAGTTTATTGCTTCTCCGGTTGAGTACTCGGCTGATGGCGAGGGCACATGTGAGATAGTCGAGTCCATGCAAAATGAAATAGACACATATCACAACCAAAGAGTTGATAGGGGTAACCAATTGAACGCACCTGTTTGGTTGCGCCGGACAGGAAACGTTAAGGGTGATATACCGTTCTATCCTGGGGCAGTAGTTGATTGCGATGACCCGAATAATGACGTAAAGCCATTGTTGGGACATGGGGCTTATCCAGATACAGCCATATTAGAAGCCACGGTAGCACAATACGCCATGCAGGCTGTTGGCGTCAGTGCTGTTAATATGGGGCAGTCTACAGCAAATAGACCAGTAGCTAGAGAATCGTTATTGTTGGCACAAGAGGCTAATAAGAAAATACAGTTTATGATAGATAATATTCGCCGGACATTCTCGGAAATGGGCATTAAGGTATTGGAAATGATGTCACAATTTACACCAGTATATACGTATAAAACAGAAGAAAAAGGTGTAATGGTCAAGAAGATTTTAGAGTTTCCGCCTTATTTATTGCGAGATGGGATTAAAATAAAACTAGCGGCATCTTCTGAGATGATGAATATTGATGTGCGCCGAGAAATAAACCTAACCTTATATCAGTTATTGAGTGACTATTTTACAAAGATGACTGGAATGGCTAATGCGATGGCTAATCCTCAGGTTCCTATGGCTGTTAAGAAGTTTATGGCAGATGTTAGTCCCGTGAGCACAAAGCTTATTAAGGAAATAGTGCGTGACTTTGGAAAAGTTAACGAGGATGAGTTAGTGCCTGGATGGGATGAGGATTTTTATAAAGCACTTGGTCAGCCTTCGCAGGCACAGCAGATGCAACAGAAACAGGCGCAGATGGCAAAGGAAGCCCAGCAAATAGAGATGCAGAAACAGCAGGCTGATTTAATGAAGGGGCAACAGAACCTACAGGGAAAGCAGATGGATTTAGAAAAAGGAAAACTTGATTTATTAAGCGATAAGATGGATTTACAGAAGGGGACTTTAGCTATAGAAGAACGGGCGCACCAGATAGCACAGGTGTTAGCAGAGACAGAAAAGGAGAAAGCTAAAAAATAATGAATAAAGATACTTTAGTTGTAGCTTATAAAAGTATGTTCAGTAGTCCTGCGTGGATAGACTTCATTGACAAGATGGGCTTGAGGGGCACAAAAGCGTCCGTCAATGTACTAAAAACAAGGGATTCATTGCCTAGAGATTTTCATTTCACAGCAGGGCAAGTAGATGTTTTATTAAATTTACAGGAATTAGCAGAACATGAATTAAGACAATTAACGGGTAGCTCTGATAAGGAGTCCGAATAAATTTATGGGAGTTTTAAATGACTGACAAGAAAGAGGGACAGCATCCAGAAAATCAGGATGTCCCTGGTGCAGAAGGAGGGGAAGAACGTTCGCCGAAAGAATTTGGCGACCAGTATGTTGATAAAGACCCCTATGAGCTTGCCAAGATGCACCACGAATTAGAATCCAAGCTCGGTGAATATTCCGAAAAGGTCAAGAAGTACGAGGTAGAGAATCAGGCTTATAAAAATTGGTATAATCAGCAAGTAAGCCAGCAGTATCAACAGCCACAACAGTCTAATCAGTTTTCGCAACAGCATGAACAGCCCTCGGGCGATGCTGGTGGCGAACCTGATTTCTGGAGTAATCCTTCAGAGGCGACGAAAAGAATGTTTCAGCAGAACTTATCGCAGTATGATAAGACACGCAGAACCAGCGACGCCATGAGGTATGCTCCAATGGCTGAACGCATGGCTGTATCGCAAGCACCAGAGGTTTTTGAGGACGTTGATATTAACATGGTTCGCCAGAATCTTATGGGTGGGCTTCAGGCTGGCATCATAGCCCCTGAATTAGTATCAAATCCAGAAACATGGGTACGCACTGCATGGCTTTTAAAGGGCGACAAGGCGGGATATAAATTCCCGAAAACCCAAAAAGGTTCCTCGCCTGCTGATTTAGAAACACCGGACGCCACAAAAAAACAGGCGGCTGAACCTGATGGCTCTTTGCCTATGAACGAGACTATTCGGAGTTTAATGAAGGGTTTTGGTATGACAAAGAAAGAGGCAATAGAGACGATTCAAGGCGAGAAGAAAGATAGAGGTGAGATATGAGTTTAACGGGCAGAATTTCAAAAGACATAAGGTTTATTGACTTGCAAAGGTCTGTAATAGACAAAGAAAACTCTGATGAGAAGCGTGGTTTTTATCGGTTCAAGAGTAAGAAGTATTTTGACAAGCGTGGGACAGAAGGAAGGATGCCGGAGTTTGTGTTGAAATGGCAGGTTAACGAGCCGGAGGAGATTTCCAAATGGGAAGCTCAATTCGGTGCGGAGTGCGTGACCGCCGGAGACACAGTGTATCCTGAAACCTTGAGAACGAACGGCGAAGGGCATTACCAAGTCGGTGATGTTGTATTGATGAAGATACCGATTGACAACTGGTTGAATCATCAGGACAGAGCGCAGACACGTTCAAAGAGGGCTGTCAAGTCGGCTTTGAGAAAATTTAAAAAGCAGGCTAAAAGCGCCGACGGTGAAGATGCTTCGGTAGAAATCACAGGACATGTTGGAGGAAAGCCTATCTAATCTATTGCCGTAAAATAATGGAG
>CAZEMD010000196.1:0-4361 GCA_964513225.1 uncultured Candidatus Bathyarchaeia archaeon
CGTGTCCAGGCCCACCATGCCCTTGGGGTGGGTGTAGTACTGGAGGTAGGCCGGGTTGAAGGTCATGGTGCCGGTGACGCCCCTGGTGTCGGGGTCCTCGGCGATGATGTCGCAGTACGTCTCCCACGGGTCCTTCTCGCGCTCCTCGGCGATCTGGGCGACGGTTTTACCGTCTATGTCCTTTACCTTGCTCCTGGTGACGGTTAGGTTCTCGGCCCAGCGTGGGTTGGTGTTGGGGTTGTAGGCCACCCTGATGAACCACTTCCCCGCCTTTATGGCGTCGAGAACCTCCTCCCTGAAGTCAGGGACCTCCAGCCACTTGCCCAGCGCCTCGCGGCTGCCCAGCTCCCGTAGCCATGGCTCCAGGAGGCCGCAGAGGTAGGGCATGACGCTAAACCCGCCCCGGACGAGGAAGGGTATGGCGTCCCACGTCACGTCGAGCTCGCCCTCGCTGTCCCGTGTGATCATGTCTATGGTGGCCTTGAGGTTAGCCTCCTCCAGCTCCGGGGGAGCGTCGGGGTATATCTGCCAGCCTGTGCTGAGGTGGGCGAAGTGCAGCCTGACCCCGGTCCGCTTATAGACGTCCACACACTCCATGAGGGCCGTGATCTTCTCGTTGGCGACGTGACCCGCCGCCACGCCGCGTCTTCTCCCCGTCCGTCTCCAGTGGGGGCAGTAGACGCCGCCGTAGTCCTTTAGCTGGGCCACGGCCTCCACGATCTCCTCCTGGTCCGCATAGACGTCGGGGTCGTAGTCTAGGCCGGCGCTCATGCCTATGCAGCCCTCCTCCATGGCCTTGTGGATGAGCTCGTGCATCTGCTCCCGCTCATCCGCGGTGCTGTGTCTCTTGTAGTCGAGGCCCATCGCCTTGGTGCGAACGGTGCCGTGGCCGAGCAGCGGCGCGTAGTTGATGCTTATGCCCGTCTCCTCCACCCGTTTGAAGAAGCCCCCCATGGTCTCCCAGTCCAGGGTCCACCCGTATATCTCCTCCATCCACTCGTTGACCTTCTCCAGCCTGTGCCACGGCGTCCTGGGGTAGTATTTGTACGGCTCAAGGTCCACCAGGTGGTCCTGGAGGAGCCACGGCACCTGTATGTACTCGCCGAGGGGCGCCGGGCTTCCGCCGCACTGGCCGCCCACGAATGTGGTGATGCCCTGCATGACGTGGCTCTCCGTCTTAGGGAACCAGAGCAGCGCCCAGTCCACGTGGCTGTGGGCGTCTATGAACCCGGGGACCGCCGTGAGCCCCTTGGCGTCGATGGTCTCGGCGGCGTCGCCCTTGACGTCACCCGTCTCGATCACCTTATCGCCCTTGACCGCCAGGCTTCCCTTGTAGGCCTTCTTGCCTGTTCCTTCCACAATTGTGGAGTTCTTGATTAAGTAGTCATACTCCATGAACAATCGGTGAATAGTTGGCGGATGCGGATTTAACGGTTACATCAGCGGAGCCTGTACCTGTCGTTCCGCCACGGGTCCGCGGTGTTGCTGTACATGCCTGCCTCCCAGTAGCCCAGCCTGTCCCTCTTCATGAACACGACCTTGTTCAGCCACATCGCCGACTTGTAGGCGTACTTGTGGGGCACCACCAGCCTCATGGGGCCGCCTAGCGGCTGGGGCAGGGGCTCGCCGTTCAGCCTGTGCGCCAGTAAGATGTCGTCGCCCGTCAGCTCCTCTATGGGTAGGCTCGTGGTGTAGCCGTCGTAGCACTCGAAGGAGACGTACTTGGCGTCGCGGGTGGGCTTCGCCTCTTCCATGAGGTCCCTGAACCTGACGCCTTCCCAGCGTTGGTCCTTGACGCTCCAGGTCTCGACGCAGTGGAAGTCGCTCACCGACTCGGTCTGGGGCAGGGCCGTGAACTCGTCCCACGTGAACGTCTGGGGGTTCTCTACCTCCCCGGACACCTCCAGGCTCCACTCCGCTTTCTCTATGTCGGGTAGCGTGCGGGCGATGCCGGGGTGCTCCACCCCCCAGCCTAGTATCTTGGGCACCCACCGCTGCCGGGGCGGAAGCCTCTCCCTCGGCTCATCCTTCTTCCTCCTCCAGAACAAGTCGCTCAGGCAACGCATCTGATGGGCGGAAATTAAAGGCTTCCAAGGCTTTTATGACGCCGTGCACGACTCCTTGCCATGGAGCAGCGTGAACGAGCGGAGGAGATCATTAAGCGGCTGGAGGAGGAGTACCCCGACGTGGACGGCACGGTGCTCAACTGGTCCACGCCGCTGGACCTCCTGGTGGCCACTATACTCAGCGCCCAGAGCACGGACCAGCAGATCAACAAGATCACCGCCAGCCTCTTCAACAAATACAGGACGGCCGAGGACTACGCCGACGCGCCCCGGGAGGAGCTGGTCGAGGACATCAGGTCCAGCGGTTTCTATAACAGGAAGGCCGACGCCATCCAGTCCTCCGTCAAGACCATCGTCGAGGAGCACGGAGGCGAGGTCCCGGACACCATGGAGGAGCTCACCGCGCTCAAAGGCGTGGCCCGTAAGACGGCGAACATCGTCCTCAGCGGGGCCTTCGACAAGACCGTGGGCATCGCCGTGGACACCCACGTCCTCAGGCTCAGCAGGCTGCTTGGCCTCACGGAGGAGAAGAACAGGGACAAGGTTGAGCGGGACCTCATGGCGCTCATCCCCCGGGAGAAGTGGTTCGCAGCCAACTACCTGCTCATCGAGCACGGCAGAAGGGTGTGCGACGCCAAGAAGCCCGACTGCGAGAACTGCGTCCTGAACGACATCTGCCCCTCTGCGTTCACGTTCAAACACAACAGGAAAGAGTAGACGCTACCCGCCGTATATCTTCTTGTAGACCTTGGCCTTGCTTAGGGTCCTCTCATGCTCCCTGCGCATGTACTCGTGCTCGGCCTCCCTGCACTCCCTGACGGGCTTCGCCGGCACGCCCAGCGCCAAGTGGTTGGCGGGTATCTCGGCGCCGGGGGAGACCAGTGCGCCCGAGCCCACGATGGAGTTTTCGCCCACGACCGCCCTGTCGAGCACTATGGCGCCGATGCCTATGATGCCGTCGTCCCCCACCTTGGCGCCGTGGACCGTGGCGCCGTGGCTGACAATCACATCCGACCCGATCTCCACGGGGTTCCCCGTGGGGGCCTCGATGAGGCAGCCCTCCAGCACCGTGGTACGGGCGCCTATCTTGACTGTGTCGTCGTCGCCCCTGACGACGGCGTTGGTCCATACGTTCACGTCCTCGTCCAGCGTTACGTCACCGATGACCCACGAGCCGGGGGCCAGGAACACGGAGGGATGAATCTTAGGCTTCTTACCCTGAAACTCTATCACTGACATGGCTTCCTCAGCAGGAATCAGTCGTCTAGGATCATGAAAAGAATATTGCTAGCTCATCTGAAGCATGCGCTCGATGGCTTGTCGAGCCTTGTCCGCCGTGTCCTCGGGCACCGTCACCACGTACTGCTCCTCGCGCAGCGCCTCGTAGAGATTATCCAGGTCGATGCGCTTCATGGCGGCGCACTCTGCGTACTTCTTCGCGGGGAGGAATGTCTTGTGGGGATGCTCGTTCCTGAGCCTGTCGATGAGGCCCTGCTCGGTCCCGACGATGAAGACCTCGGCCTCAGACTCCACGGCCCGCCTCGTCATACCGCCGGTGGACAGCACGTAGTCTGCCCTGTCTTGGAACTCGGGCTCGCACTCCGGGTGAGCCCACACCTCTGCGCCGGGGTGCAGCCTCTTCAACTCCATGGCCTCGTCGCCGGCGCCCATGAGCCTGTGTACGCTGCAGTAGCCGTCTTCAGGGACCACCACAAGCTCCACGTCGGGCACCCGCTTCTCCACATAGTACGCAAGGTTCCTGTCCGGTCCGAAGATCACCTCGTCTGCGCCCAGCCCAGCGACGATCTTGTCCGCGTTAGACGATGTACAGATGGCCGTCGCCTCCGCCTTGGCCTCGGCGAGGGTGTTCACGTACAACACCACAGGGGCCCCGGGGTGCCTCTCCTTGGCCTCCCTGAGCAGGCTCAGGGGCAGCATGGCGGCCATGGGGCAGCACGCCTCCAGACTCGGAATTATCACCTTCTTGTCAGGGTTGAGTATGGCGGCCGTCTCGGCCATGAAGTCCACGCCGCAGAAGACTATGAGCTCCGCGTCCTTCACGCGCTGGGCCTGCCTGCAGAGCTGCAGCGAGTCCCCCAGGTAGTCCCCGATCTCCTGTATCTCGGGAATCTGGTAGTTGTGGACCAGGAGGACTGCCTTCTTCTCGTCCTTGAGCATCAGTATGCGGCGCTGAAGGTCGGTGAGCCCCAATCACACCATCTCTATCTCGAGCTTCACGTCGAGGCTCCTGACGCTGTGGGTGAGGGCGCCCAGGCTGATGACGTCCACGCCGGA
>CAZEMD010000197.1:0-4320 GCA_964513225.1 uncultured Candidatus Bathyarchaeia archaeon
GCGAAACCGGCCAGTCGTCCCAGTATAGTGATGCCTGCTAGAATGTATGCTCCACTCGAGAGGCTCAGTGATGACCCGATACCAGGCATGTAGAAGATGGGTTTACCCATTTCGGCGCATCGTCCAACGGCCTCGGGTAACGCCTCCAAGGGTGCCAAAGTTCGAATTTTAAAGGCTTTGCCTTGCTCCATCATTCTGGTGAACAGGTAGTATAGGACAAACGAGCCAAACAGTAAAATGAAGGCAACGATCCGTCCGTCTTTTAGTATCATCTCATTCTTTTTCTTTTTTTTGCATTCCCTGTTATTCTGTTAACAGGGCGTTCACCCCGTCGTGGGGCATAGCGCCTTTCTGTCATCTCTTCATACTCCTGTCAGAGACTCATACAGCGATCTCCCAAGCGCGGGTTATAATATTCATAACCTTCGAAAATTTAAAACCATTCATAAAATATTAATAACCACTAGAAAGTAGTAAAATTTATATTTTTTAAATATTTTGTTAATATAAATTAATGGTTTTTATAATTATTAATAAAAATAAACATATCTCGGACGCGTTACTAGCGCTGAAAAATAGATTATTTAGGATGAAACACTACTATGCAAACTACCCCGGTCCTTGATAAAAATCATGGAAGCTTTGCATTCGCCCTCACTTCGTTCTCATGTATCCTACAATACTTCAGGCTAGCTGAACCGAGTCTTTCTACCGTTCCCGGGAAGAGGCTTAGGTCTCTATGTGGTAGCAGCAAAGCATCCATGAAGGCTTGATTATAATCTCTCATCGCCGCCAGCTCGATGTACTCGATGCTTCTGCTGATGCTTCGGGCTTCCACGCGAGCCTCTCTGGATAAGAGAGCCATCCGTGCGCCTGACCCCGCGGCGTTCCCCACCTGCTGGATATCCAGGGTGTTGAACTCCGGGATCATCCCCACGTTGACTGCGCTGTCACGGTTGATGTAGGTGCCGAACGCCCCGGCCATGTATATGTTGACGATCTCGCTTGGCTGCGCCCCGAGGCGGTTCAGCGCCATCTGGGCCCCCGAGAAGACCGCGGCTTTGCCTTTCTGCAGCTCACGGACGTCGAGCTGGGTGACGACTATGTCGCTTTCGAGGGCCGAGTCCCTCTCCCAAGCGAGCACGTACTCGGGGACGCCTCCGCTCCTCCTGATGCGCGGGTTATCTATCTCTGTCCGTATCCTTCCCGAGGTGTCTACGATGCCCGACTTCAGCATCTCGGACAGCGCGTCGATGAGCCCTGATCCGCAGATGCCGACGGGTTCGGCGTCGTCTATGGTCGTCAGGCTGGGCTCTAGGCTGTCCGGGTCTATCCACACCCCTTCTATGGCGCCTGACGCCGCCCTCATACCGTGCTTGATGTGTGCGCCTTCGAAGGCCGGCCCCGATGCGCAGGAGCACGCGACCATGCGGTCCTTGTCCCCGACCACTATCTCGGTGTTGGTGCCTATGTCTATGAGGAAACAGGGTTCGTTCGACGTGTGTACGCCTGTTGCTAGGATTGACGCGACGCAGTCAGCCCCCACGAACCCGGCGACTAGAGGGAGGACATGTACATTGCCTTTGGGGTTCCCGATGCCGAAATTCGCGGAATCTAGGTCTCTGGGTCCAAGGTTCTTCGGCGTGAAGGGGCTACGGGTCAGTGGAAGGGGATCCAGATCCAGGAGGAAGTGGTGCATGGCCGTGTTTCCCACGAACACCAACTCATACACGTCACGCGGGTCGGCTTCAGCCTTCATGCACGCGTCTGTCAGCATCTCCCTGATTCCGTCCACCAGCGATCTGTGGAGGGTTTCTCGCTGTTCCTCGCCGCCCATGGCGTAGGTTAGCCGGGTCATGATGTCTTCGCCGTACCGTATCTGGGGGTTCATGGCTGTCACCACGGCCAGCGCGTCGCCTGTCGCGAGGTCCATCAAGTATCCGGCAAGCTTCGTGGTTCCGACGTCCACGGCGAACCCGTGGATAGCCGCGTCGCGGGTTGGGAGCGTGTCTATGACCGTGTCACCGCACAGGACCTGCGTGGTTTCACCCGTCTTCTGTTTCCTTATGTTGGGTTCTAGCGTCACGGGGGTTCTCAAGCCCTCGCTCTGGAGCCGCTGGGCGCCCCTCCAGCTCTCCCTGGGGACGAGGATGACGGCGTCGCCAGTTATCTTTGAGCGGCACGCCAGCCTGTAGCCTCCGCCCAGCCTTTCCCCGAGTATATCCACCTCTTCCGGGGTCGGGTCGCTCAAGCTTTCAATGCCCTGCACGATCTTCACGATGCACTTGCCGCAGGAGCCGGCTCCCCCGCAGACCGAGTTGATTTCGACTCCGAGGGCCGTCGCGGCCTGGAGCACGGTCAACCCTTCATCGAAACTGGCTTTTCTTCCATGGGGCTGGAACACGACCTCGAAACCTGGGGGCAAGGGGCTCAGTGTAGATGACGCCGCCGGTCGTTTAGTTATTTGCATTTAAAAACATCGTGCACCACATATGATGGGAAGGTGGCATCAAACTGTTCGACTATTCGGTGGAGCAGAAGACCTACGAGATCGGCGGCACATTGATCGGCGGGGAGCCCGGCCTCACCCCAACCGTGATGGTGGGCTCCATGTTCTACAAGGGGGATAGGACGGTGGAGAACCGGACAGAGGGATTGTTCAAGAAGGACGAGGCCGAGGGGGTTCTGCGGAAGGCGGAGGAGATGTCAGACTCGACGGGGCTGCCGACGATGGTGGACCTCATCGCGGAGAACGCCGCGGCAGCGTCGAGGTTCCTGGACTTCGTGGTCGGGGCCACGGACATGCCCATCTTCCTCGATATCGTCTCCGAGGACGGCCTCATGGAGTCGCTGCAGTACGCCTCGGATCACGGGATGATGGACAGGATCATAGTCAACTCGCTTAACCCCCACTCCGGTGAACGGCTGTACGACAAGATCAGGGAGACGGGGTGCACCAGCGCCGTCCTGCTGCTTCACAGCTCCGAGTACATGCTATCCTCCGACAAGGACCCGCTCCTGGAGACGATGGTTCCCAAGGCCGAGGCGGCGGGGGTGAGGAACCTGCTCATGGACACGGCCGTCATCGACATCCCGACCCTCGGGTTGGCCACCAAGGCGATCCACAGGATCAAGGACAGGTACGGCTACCCGTGCGGCTGCGGCGCCCACAACGCCGTGGCGTCCTGGAAGCGGTTGAAGAAGAAGTACACCAGGGACGCAGCCACCGTGGCGATAGGCGTGGTCAACGCGTTGCCCGTGGCCGTTGGGGCCGACTTCGTCATCTACGGGCCGTTGAAGAACGCGGAGACCGTCTACCCTGCCGTGGCGATGATAGACGCCGCGTACAGCCAGCAGATGATAGAGAAACGGAGGAGGCCGAGCAGGGATCACCCCCGGTTCAGGATAGGCTAGCAGGTTGTCGTTGTCCCTCAATTATGGATAATTGATCGTAGAACCCTTTTTCATGTTAAATCTTTCAGCGTCAACGCTCATCAGCCGTGAACTCTAGTACCGTGCCGCATTGAAGCAGCTTGAACCTTTCCCCCATCCTATCCGATATTCTCTTCATGGCCTCGAAACCCGTGCAGTGGCCGGCGCACACCGTCTCGGCCGCGTCCAGCTCGTCGACGGTCTTGCTCAGCTGCTCCTCGTCGGCGACCCTGAGGTGGAACCCGCCGATGACGCCGATGATATCTTCGACGCCGGTCACCCTCCTCGCCTGCTTCATTATGTTGACTATGCCGGCGTGGCTGCACCCGGATATGACCACTAGGCCCCGCCCAGCGACGTTGACTATTAGGCTAACGTCGTCGAGCTCAGGGTCCTGAACCAGCTCCCCGTCCACCTCTATGTGTACGTTCTCCAATGGCTCGTAGCCTGTGACCTTCTCAACCTCCCCCGTGGATGTCACCCCCGGCATGAACTCGAAGGGCTCGCTTGAAAACAGCCATCTTCCGCCGTTCGCCTCAACCGTCGCCCTGCTGCTTCTCTCGGGTACGCCTATATACCTCATGTTCTGCCTGACGACGTAGCACCTGCGGAAGAGATCGGGGTGCGCTACTACTCCTACCCCTTTCCGGGTCTTCTCCGTTACTCCGCCTAGGCCGCCCGTGTGGTCGTAGTGGCAGTGCGTCAGGAAGATATAATCGATCTTGGTGGGGTCTACCTCTAGCAGCCTCATGTTATGCAGCAGCGGCTCCGAGGTGAGCCCCGTGTCCACGAGCAGCCTCAACGTGGTGCCGTGCCTCTCGGCCTCGACGAGCAACGACAACCCGAACTCTCCCCAGAGCTCCGTGTCATACCCTGCGTCGTCCACCA
>CAZEMD010000198.1:0-4307 GCA_964513225.1 uncultured Candidatus Bathyarchaeia archaeon
CTCAAGGAGCTCGTGGGCTACGAGATAAGCTTCCTCGGCTGGATGTTCTACGGGCTCCCCATAGCCGCCGTACAGATACTCTTGATCTGGGTGACGCTTTTCGCCGTCTTCCCGACGGATGTCGAGGAGATTCAGCCCCTGGAGAGGTCGAGCACCGAGCTCACCCGCAGACAGAGGCTCACCCTGATCGTGTTCGGGTTCGCCGTCCTCGCGTGGCTCACCGGGGTGCTCCCGGAGCCCGTGGCCAACCTCGTCGGCTGGGGGGGCCACGGCTACAGCTCCGCCGTGGTCGCCGGGCTGGTTACCGTGCTCCTCTTCTTTCTGGATTTGCTGGACGAGCAGGACATAAAGAACGGTAAGTGGGACACCCTGCTTCTCATCGGCGGGGGACTCAGCCTCGGCAACGCCCTGAGCGTCTCGGGGCTCGTGAACGTCATAAGCAGCCTGCTGCTCAACCTCACCGGCGGCGGCTCCCCCCTCGTCACCATAGCGCTGGTCACCGTCGCGGGCCTGGGTATCAGCATCGTGGCGAGCAACACCGCCAGCGCGGGCATCTTCCTGCCCATAGCCATCGGCCTGGGCCAGAGGACTGGGTTCAGCCCGGTTATCCTGGCGGTCGCCGTGGGCATCAGCACGAGCCTTGACTTCATGCTGCCGGTGGGGACGCCGCCCAACGCCATCGCCTACAGCACTGGTAAGGTTTCCATGCCAGAGATGATCAAGGCAGGCGTGCTGTTGGACATCACCGGGGCGCTGCTCACCATACTCATGGCGTACCTCGTATGGCCTTACCTCGTTTAGAAATACGGGCCATGGCTTCGAAGTGAACACTGGTTAATCGACTCTTACGCCGAGCATCAGCACTAGTACAGCGACCACGTAGGCGGCGAAGCTGGCTATGAATATGGGGTACATCCCCAGATTGTCGGCTATCACCGCTGCCATCATCGGGGCCACGGCGCCCATGACGCTGCCGGGGAGGAAGTACAGCGCGAAGCCAAGGCCCCTCTGCCTCCCTGGCGACAGCTTCGCCATCATGCTGCTGTTGGCCGCCATGCTGAGGAAGTTGAAGAAACCGTGGCCCATGTACAGAATGGTGAACGGCAGTACCCCGCCCACGAGGAACGCGAGTATGTAGCACCCGTAGCTCGCGGCGAGCACAGAGAGCGTCCACCTCTTGTCTCCATACCTGGCGGCCAGGTACCCACCCACCGGCGCCGCGACTATCCCCATTACGTAGCTGCCGCCCAGTATGAGGCTCGCGTACTCAAACGCCCACCCCTGGGACTCCACCAGGTAGACGTTGAGGAAGCTGTTGGTCATCCCCGACCCTACCATCTTGGCTCCGCTGTAAACCATGAAGAACACGAGGCTCGCAGTCAACAGTCTGCGGGCCGGCTCCTGCTCCGTCTTCTCAGATTCGCTGAGCACCAGATCGTCTGTGGGCTCTTCCCTTATCCTCAGTATCATGGCGATGCCTAGGAGCAGGGGGAAGAACCAGAACAGGTAGACCTGCCTCCACTGGAACCCCAGGTAGACGAGAACCGCGAGGCTTATGGGGCCTATGGCCATCCCCAGGGTGCCGCCGGCGCCTTGCACCCCGAGGGCCTTGCTCCTGTCCCTGGGCTTGAAACTCCGTGAGACGAAGCTGTAGCTCGCAGGGTGGTAGACGGTGGTGTTGATGTATAGGAGGCTCACCGCGATTATCAGCATCGTGGGGCTGTTGGCCATGCTCGCCGTCAAAGCGCCGACGCAGGCCACGCCCATGGCGAGGAGCAGCATCTTCCTGCTGCCTATCCTGTCGCTTAGCAGCCCCGTCGGTATGCTCAGCAGCGCCTGGCAGAGGTTGGGTATGGACGCTATGATGCCTATCTGCTGGTTGGTGAGCATGAACTCGTCCCTGAGCACAGGGAACAACGCGGTGTGGATGTTCTGGAAGCTGTGGGTCATGGTGTGGGTAAGCGTCATCACCATGAGGCCGTAGCTCATTATCCGCGTCTTGCCTTCCACCTGCGCTTCATCCAAGAAGTTCACCGAACGACTACCTATGCCAGCGCGATCCCATATCAACCTAACGCTTAAACAACGCCGCCGCGCTCCTATAGCCATGATCACCCGGGAAGAGTGCATAGACCTCGTCAAGGAGAACGTGAAGAACAAGAACCTCGTGAACCACATGATGGCAGTGGGCGCCATCATGAGGGGCATGGCCGAGCGGTTCGGCGAAGATGAGGCTCTCTGGGAGGCGGTGGGCATCCTCCACGACATCGACTACGAGAAGTTCGGCGAAGACTTCAGCAGACACGGCGCCATGTCCGCCGAGATGGTGAAGGACATCCTTCCGGAGGACGCCGTGAACGCCATGAGGCGCCACAACCCGCTGACCGGGCACGAGCCCGAGACCAGGTTCGACGTCTCGCTGCTGGCCGCTGACGCCATCTCCGGGATGATAGTGGCCAACGCGCTGGTGCGGCCCACCAAGCTGACCGGGATGAAGGCGAAGAGCATCAAGAAACGGATGAAGGACAAGAGCTTCGCCAGGCAGGTGAGCCGCGAGAACATCATGAGATGCGAGGAGATAGGGCTACCTTTCAGCGAGTTCGCCCAGATAGCCGTCAAGGCCATGCAGAGCGTCGCAGACGAGATAGGGCTGAACTAGCGTGGTGGACCCCGAGACCCAGAGGCACAGGGTCACCAGGATCATCGCGGCTACCCGGTTCCCCTTCGTGGACCAGCCTGATACCAGCTGGCCAGACTGCTACGAGACCATCGTGAACGACGAGACGAAGAGGTTCGGGCTGCTGAGCCCCTGGGGCGAGGTGGTCTACCCCAGCATCGTCATACTGAACTGCGAAGGCGGCGTACAGGAGCTTGGCATGGTGGAGCTGGCCGAGGACGTCAACGAGCCCCGGGCCAAGCTGTGGCGGTTCCTCAGCGACAGCGCCAGCGTGGGCCGCAGGGTGAAGAAGCTGTTCATATACGTGCCCCGCGGCCTTGAGGAGAAGGCTCTCGGTACTCTAGAGGGTGAAGACATCGAGTACGACGGCCTCCGCGGCTACGGCTTAGTGGACGGCGGCCTGAAGATATTTCCGATTAAGATCCATGACAGCCCAGACGACCACAGGTAGAGGGTTCACCCTCTAAAAATTAGGCTTGGTAGACGGTTTTCCCGCCCAGGAACGTGCGCAGCACCCTGGTGTCCCTTATGTCGTCCACGGGGCACGTCAGTATGTCCCTGTCAAGGATGACCATGTCGGCGTGCTTCCCCGGCTCGAGGCTCCCCTTGGCGTCCTCCTCAAAGGTCAGGTAGGCGCCATTTATGGTGTACATCCTTATGGCTTCCTCGCGGGTGACGCACTGCTCGGTGCCCATCTGGGTGCCCTTGACCTCGGTGCGCCTCGCGATGCTCGCCCAGAGACTCGGGAAAGGCATATAGGGAGTCACGGGGCTATCTGTGCCCGCGGCCACCATGACGCCGTTGTCTATCCACGCCCTGTGGGGTTTGAGCCACTTGCTGCGGTCGTCGCCCACGTTCTCGTGGTAGCTGTCCCCCAGATAATAGAGGAAGCTGGGCTGGCTCGCCACCTGTACGCCTAGATCACGGCAGGTCTCGAAGTTCTCGTCGGTGGGCTGGTAGGCGTGGATGAGGTAGAAGCGTCGCCCCTTTATGGGCTTGACCCTATCCGTCTCCTTGTATGCGTTGAGCACTATGTCCATGGCCTTGCCGCCGGCGCAGTGGATGCCGGTTAGCATGCCCCGCCTGTTGGCGGCGTCCACCAGCATCTGCAGGTGCTCCACCGGCAGCGTGAGGAGCCCGTAGTCGTCCGGGTCGCCCTCGTAGTGCTCCCTGAGCAGCGCCGTCCTGCCGCCTATGCCGCCGTCAATGAACAGCTTCACCCCCTGGAACCTGAGGAGGTCGTCGCCCATACCGGTGATCATGGGGAAGCCTTCGACGCGGCGCACGCTGTCCTCGATGGTGTCTCCCTGCTGGACGGCGCGGAGCATCATGTTGGTCCTGACGGTTAGCTCCCCCGCCTCCCTGAGGAGCTGGTACGCCACCATCTCGTCCTCGGTGTTCCCCGGGTCTATGACGCTGGTGATACCGGCCTCGTTGAACGCCCTGAACGCCGCCCTGATGGCGTCCATGATCTCGGGCATCCCGGCCTCCGGGATGTGCCTCCTCACCAGGTTCATGGCGGGGCCCTCCTCCAGCATCCCAGTAGGCTCACCCTCCTCGTTGCGCACTATCTTACCACCCAATGGATCAGGTGTGTCCTTGGTTATTCCCCCGATCTCCAGGGCTGCGC
>CAZEMD010000199.1:0-4307 GCA_964513225.1 uncultured Candidatus Bathyarchaeia archaeon
CCAGCGAGCCCAAGAAGGTGATGGTCGAGCACACCAGCGCCAACCCCAACAGCCCTCTACACATAGGCAACGCCAGGAACAGCATCCTAGGCGACAGCCTCGCCAACCTCCTGGAGAAGAGGGGACAAGAGGTGGTGAGGCACTTCCTCGTGAACGACATGGGCCGCCAGGTGGCCATGGCAACCTACGGGTGGAGGCTCATGGGAAAGCCCGAGCCGGAGACCCCCGCGGAGCTGTGGGTGGGCACCATCTACGCCTCCGTCAACGTAGTCACGGAGCTGATCAGGCTCAAGGCGGACCTCAAGGAGACTGAGGAACAGGGCTGGGTGTACGAGGCCCAGGAGGCGCGGGAGGAGATCGAGAAGTACGAGACCGCGGCCGACGACCTCAAGGAAAGGTTCCCCAGAATCTACGAGAGCCTGTCGAAGACCCTTCCCGGAGTCGAGGACCCCACGGCCGAGATAGTGACGCTGAACACCGCCTACGAGAACAACGAGCCAGACGCCGTCAAGGACGTCCGGCAGGTGGTCAGGTACTGCCTGGACGGCTTCGAGGCCAGCCTAGGCCAGCTGGGGATACGTTTCGACAGCTTCGACTACGAGAGCGACCTGGTGTGGAGGCGCGCAGCCGAAGAGGTGCTTGAGAAGCTGAACGACTCGGGGTACGTGATCAAGGAGATGGGCGCCCAGATACTGGACTGCGACTGGGTGGCCAGGGACCTCGGCCTGAAGGAGCGCTGGGGCCTTCACCCGGAACACGAGATACCGCGCCTCGTCCTAGTCCGCGGCGACGGCACAACGCTGTACACGCTCAGGGACATGGCCTACCACATCTGGAAGTTCGGGTTCGTGGACAGGGTAATAAACGTCATAGGCATGGAGCAGAACCTGGCCCAGCTGCAGCTCAGGATAGCCCTCGCCGCCATAGGTAAACAGTGGATGGGCGACAACCTGCTGCACTACAGCTACGAGTTCGTGAAGCTGCCCGGCGTCAAGATGAGCGGACGCCTAGGCAGGTATGTGACCCTCAACGAGGTGCTCGACAAGGCCGTGGAGCTGGCTTACGACGAGGTTAACATACGGAACCCCAAGCTGGACGAGACCGACAAGAGGAAGATAGCGAGGATGGTGGGGTTCGGCGCCATCAAGTACACGCTCCTCAGCGTGGACCCCATGAAGCAGGTGGTTTTCGACTGGGACAGGGCCCTCAACTTCGAGACCAACAGCGCCCCCTTCATACAGTACAGCCACGCCAGGACCTGCAACATACTCAAGAGGGCGGGGAAGAAGCCGGAGCCTGACTACGGGCAGCTCATGGACGTAAAGGAGAAGGAGCTCGTGAACCTGATAGCCCACTTTCCAGAGGTATACGAGCGGGCCACCGAGGAGCTGAAGCCCGGCGACGTGACGGCGTACGCGAACAACCTTGCGGACAGGTTCAACAGCTTCTACGCCACCCAGAGGGTCATCGACGCCGAGAACCCTGGGCTCATGGGCGCCAGGATGGCCCTCGTGGACGCCACACGAATAACCCTGAGGAACGCCCTGCATGTGCTGGGCATCGACTCCCCCACGCGCATGTAATGTCTTTTTGAATCCCTTTCCCACGAGGACCTATCCAAATGAGAATATTCTAAACGACCCTAAGAGCCCATGAGGCCGGCTAGACGCTTCATGTCATCCTCCAGCGCCTCAGTCAGCCCACGGTTGTATATGGCGGCGGCTGGATGGTAGAGGGGGAAAAGAGTCACACGGCCCCAACTCTCGTCAACTAGGAACTCCTCCCCGTGGACATCCCCGATAACCGCCCTGCCCAACTCGTATCTACGGAGGAAGAAGCCGAGCGGGCTGTTCCCCATGGGTGCGATGACCCTTGGCTTTATTATCTCGAGCTGTTCAACGAGGTACGGCTCACACGAGCCTATCTCCGCCCTCTTCGGCCTCCTGTTGTTGGGCGGCCTGCACTTGACCAGGTTCATTATGAACAGGTCGTCCCTTGAGAGCCCGGCCTTCCCAAGGAGCTCGTCCAAAACCTTCCCGGCTCTCCCGACGAAAGGCAGCCCCCTCTCGTCCTCAGTTCTACCCGGCGCCTCCCCAACGAGAACGATCCTGGTGTCGAGGCTGCCGGACCCCACAACGGCGTTGGTCCTAGACTCCCATAGCCCACAGCGCATACAGACCCGGGCCCTGTCTCTGACGGCGTCCATGCGCCTCGTATTGGAGTCATCCGTCGAGTGGTACACTAAACCACACCCCGCTCCCTTAGTCTCTCGTACTCCTCGGGGTCCACGCCTAAAAGGTCTCGGAGCACCTCTAAGGTGTCCTCTCCGAGTGACGGCGCCGGGCCACGAGGGGCGGGCTTGGTCTCGGACATCTTCACGGGGTTGCCCTGCACCTTGACGGCTCCCAGGCCGGGCTGATCAAGCTCCACCACCATGCCGCGTGCGCCGCCTATGTGCTCGTCCTCCGATGCCTCCCTGATGTCGTAGATAGGGCACGAGGGGACGCGGTGCCTGTTAAGCAGCTCAACGATGGCGGCCTTCTCGCGGCCCATGGTCCACTCCTCGATGAGGGGCCTCAGCGCCTCATGGTTCTCGACCCTGAGCACGTTGGACGCGAACCTGGGATCGGCGCCGAGCCCCATTAGGCTGGTTGTCTCTATGAACCTGTCCCAAATGGCGTCGTTGGCTATGCCGATGACGACCCAGCCATCCATGGCACGGAACGTGTCGTAGGGATAGACGAACTCGTAGCGGTTACCGATGCGCCCCGGGACCTGACCGTCAACGTAGAACCTCTGGGGTATGTTCTCCAGAGCCGCGAAGACGCTGTCCACAAGGGAGACGTCCACCATCTGCCCCTCCCCCGTCCTCTCCCGTATGTTGAGGGCGGCGAGTATGCCCACGCAGCAGAACAGAGCGCTCAGTATGTCGCCGATCGCAGTACCTGAACGTGTGGGAGGCCCGTCAGGCCAACCAGTTATGCTGAGGAGTCCACCCATGGCCTGGCCTATGATGTCGTATCCGGGCCTCTCCCTGTAGGGGCCGTACTGGCCGAACCCTGAGATGGCGGCGTAGACCAGCCGGGGGTTGGCCTCCCGGAGCCTCTCGTACCCCAGGCCGAGACGCTCCATGGTGCCCGGCCTGAAGTTCTCTAGGAGCACGTCGCATCTCTTCACAAGCTCAACGAAGAGGCGCCTACCCTCCTCGGTTTTCAGGTTGACGGTTATGCTTCTCTTTCCTCTGTTAAGGTTGACGTAGTACAGGCTCTCCTCACCCACGAAGGGCGGAAACTGCCTAGAGTCGTCGCCCCTTCCAGGGATCTCCAGCTTTACGACCTCGGCCCCCATGTCGGCCAGCAGCATACCGCAGAACGGCCCCGCCAAGACCCTGCTCAAGTCCAGAACCCTCACGCCGAGAAAGGCATCACGATCAAGCATGGAGAAAAATACTGATTACGACGCTATAAAAGCGGTTTCAAAGAAGGGGAAAAATGGAGGGTTTAGTCTATTACCATCACAGGCGTGTACACGGCTGGTAGTTGACGCTCTATGGTCATCACGGCGCCTTGGCTCGGCCTTATCTCTACCCTGAAGTTCTCGTACGGGTGAGTGTACATTGCGGGCCTGTTAGCTGGGGCCGGTTCGACGCCCGTTATTGGGAGTTCGGTGAAGTCGATCTCTACCTTGAACTTCTCCCCCGTCTCGAGCAGGGTGTCAGTGTCACCATTGGCAGTCATTATGGTCATGACCGTACCGTTTGTGTTATAGATCTCGCCGTGGCAAACATCGTTAGTGAAGGTGGCTACCAGCCTGCTGTCATCGCAGTCTACGGGCTCATGACCTTGACTAAGCTTCATGTAGAATACGACCTTTGTCAGGCATATGTCTGCCTGCTGGGCGCCCGCGATAGACGTGTTGGAGAAGAAAGCTACAAGGCCGCTGTCGATGAGCATGGAGCTGCTGGCCTCGCTCATGCCAGCCGAGATCACCGACTGGGCCTTCTCGGCGGTCAGGAACCCCATGTTTAGAATGACAAACGCGAACGCCGCGGCTGTAATTACGAAGGCGACGAGGATAATGGCGGTCTCTAAGCCCGTCATCGCTCGTCTTGACTTAATTATGGTCTTCATTCTGCTAACACCAGTTACCTAGGTTTGGAGAGTTTTCCCCGTACCACTTTATTAAGAAAATGTATGTAGACTCCATTAATAACACGGGGTTCATGAGCCAAAGGTTATCAATGGAAGCCTCTAAGATAGCCGTGATCAAGGTGCATAGAGCTAGGCCAGCTTATAAGCTCTGGCTGG
>CAZEMD010000200.1:0-2421 GCA_964513225.1 uncultured Candidatus Bathyarchaeia archaeon
GGGCCGGGGACGCCCAGAGGGAGGTGAACGACTGGATGAACTACACGGCCAACGCGGCCCACCTCATCACCGACGGGTTCCTAGTGGACGCCAAGATAATGCTGAGCCGCGCCCTCCACGTCTCCCGGACCCCCGCCGTAGAGGGGCTGAAGGCCCACCCTAGCCTAGTCTACGAGGTGGGGGTCTTCCAGGAGGCCACGGCCAGCTTCTACAGGGAGGCCATGGGCTACTCCGTGGGCCTCCAGATCCCCATGGAGATGCTCGACGCGGCCCTGAAGCTGCAGGAAGGCATGCTGGAGGTGATGCGGAGCCGGGTCAGTGTCGACGGGGCAAGGGAGAATCGGCTGATCCTTGGGGTAGTCAGCGGTCTGAGCTCCTCGCTGAGGCGCCTAATGGAGGGAAAGCTAGGGGATGCACGGCGAGACTTGGAGAGGGTCGTAGGTCTCATGGAGGCCTGGCTCGACGCGGCCGGGTGCACGGAGAAGCGTGAGCTTGTAGAGGTGAACCTTCTCAGGGTCAGGGAGACGCTTGACACCCTCTGATGGTAGCGTTTCGTTAGTCTACGCTCAGCGGGCTATATGCCTCCGATGCATCTAGCCTTCGCCCGGCCTCACGTATCCGCTCTAAGGTAAAACCGATCTGGCCTTGGTTAACAGGTCTTCCGCGAACCTCAAATTTTCCCGCAGCTCTTCAACACTAAACCTAGTATCTGGCTTATAACCGGCACTATGAAGATCAGTTGCCAGTCTCATATACTCGTCATATACTTGCTGCTCCACCACACCAGTCTTCACTAGGTTATCCCGAACCAAGAACTGTAAAGCGAGACGCCCAGTAAACTTGCCCCGAGAACCCGGATACTCGATCCTCCTAACGCCGCGACCATAAAGAAGAGCCTCAAGACTGTTCTCAACCGATCTGAAGACCTCTTAGGCGGCAGGGAACAGCCTACCAGCCTCGATGTTAGCCTAGGCAGACTCCAGATACTCCTCAGCCTTCTGCAGAGCCCACCCAGTCAAACCTCCTCGGCTTCTCACCATACAGGGTCTCCCCCTTCGAGTGAACGGCCGCTATGAACGCGTCCCCGGATAAACCCTCTATATATTCATCTGTAGTTAAAACTATGGGGTAGACGTTTACTCCGTAGACCGGGAAAACCTCGGCACCGAGATAAAGCAGAACCTCGTCTTTAACCGCCTCAACTTGGTCGCCTGAATCGACGACGATAACCAGATCGACGTCGCTGGGCTCACCTACATAGTCCTCCCTGACGTTACCTGAGACGGCGCTGCCAGCCAGAATCACCACCTGGACTCCGTCTAACTTCCCTGTGAACCCTGCTGCAACTGCGCCGATCTCCCTGTAAACCTCCCCAAGTCTCCTGAAGAGCAGCCGGAGCGGCTCAAAGAGGAAATGCTCGCGGTTAACCCGATACACCTTGGATCTGCCCACCCGGACGAGGCTGACAAGCCCGACGGCCACGAGATCATCGATCTGCCTGTTTACCTCAGACACCGATACGACGGCTAGCTTAGCGAGCTCGCTTTCAATTAACTCCTTGTCTGGATTCTGGATAAGCACCGCTAAGATGTTTACCTTGGTCTTGCTGCCGAGAACTCCTTCCAAGTACATCTTCGGTTTTCCGATAATATCTTCGGAAAACCGAAAATATATGCCTTTCCCAAGTAAACCCCATTTAGGGTCAGAGGCATCCATGGGGATTATTCAACCCTTTTGGACACGAAGAAAGCATCGTTGCGGCACCTGTTACGTACCTAAAAGCAAGGTGCCCGAGTGTTCTCGCTTGGAGATGATGTGGCTTATCAGCCAAAGCCGATGTTGCCCATCTGAAGCCCATCTCTGTTGCTCTGCGCTTCAACGGCTTTACGCTTCTTGAGCCGCTGACTCGCTCCCACTCGGGCAAATACATCTACAGGGGCACCCCTATTATACCTTAAGTTTACAGGAAGACACAAAACCATCGATTAAAACCGATGAAAACACCCTGTATTTGCATCGCTGGACGTAAAAACTCCTCAAAACAGGAACCCACCAAAATATTAACGCCTTACGCTCAAGAGACGCGGATAACTGGACCGGGCGTTGCGTGGCTCATATCATATTCCCCACCATCCAAACAGGCAACTACTGGCACATGAACCGCTAGATGCCGAGCACCCTCTCCGCCTCCACCCTGAGGCCCCTGAACTTGTTGACGGGCAGCGGCGGCCTCCCCCGGTACTCCGTCAGCTGCTGGAGGGTCACTATCCCCGCCTCGGAGAGGGCGTCCCGCTCCCCCCGCCCGACGCTCCTCAGCATCGTAACAGGGTAAACCCCGGCCTCGGTGATCATGGCGTCGATTCCCCTGCCCGGCGGGGCCTTCCACCCCATGTGGTCTATGCCGACGCAGTCCGCGTACAC
>CAZEMD010000200.1:2521-4284 GCA_964513225.1 uncultured Candidatus Bathyarchaeia archaeon
CCCTCCCTGCACGCTATGGCCCTCTCCAGGTCGCAGAGGACGTCCATCATGCCGTACAGCTCCCTCTGGCTTCGCTCCAGACCCGTAACGGCCCGGAGGAGCTTGCATCCCGCCTCGTCTTCCCCCCTCAGGTCCCCGGTGTGCCACGAGTACCAGAGGGGGTACTTGAAGTCGCAGAGGGGGACGCAGTCGAGCTCCATGCCCACCAGCATCCCGAAGCCCGCCGCCTCCGCCTTGTGCCCGGTGGTGTACTGGTCTAACGCCTCCCGGCCGCCCATCCACTTCTCCGCCATGGGCCCCGCCACCCTCCAGTACTCGTCGGAGCCGTACTCGACGCCGGGGACCCGCATCATACCCGTGTTCACGTGGAGCACCGAGAAGTCGCCCTGGTCTACGCAGCACCTCAGCAGCTGGGGGTGGTAGAGGCGGCCGCAGCCCTGTCCCCCGCAGAAGAGGTGGTGCCTCGGGTAGCCGCCGAAGCGGCCGGCCCTGGGGTAGCCCTGCTGGTACGCCAGCCTCACGGCATCCACCCCTTCCTCATCCAGGCCGAACTCGTCTGGGTGCTCCATGATGTAGTGCAGGGCCCTGGGCAGCCCCTCGGCGAGGAGGGCGCCGAAGCCCCTGCGGTGCGCGGCGTCCATCAACAGCTTGACCATGAACTCCCTGCTCCCGAACCTGTCGAAGGGGAGCCCCGTGTTACCCTCGTCCAGGACCCCCGCCTCGTGCAGGTAGTGCAGCAGGTTGAGGCCGCCCAGCGTGTCCATCCTGGGGCCCCCCTCCGGGGTGTGCCTCGGGTCCGGGGAGTAGCCCCTGATGGTGAAGTAGAACTCCCACGCGTTCAGGCCCAGCATGTCCAGGAGGTGGGACGCCTCCACCGAGACCCTGCCGTACATCTTGCCGCCGGTGAACCCCTGCTCGGGTGGGATGTATATCCCGTACTCGACGCAGGTGGACGACCCCGCAGGCACCGAGCCGTCTAGGTAGCTTACGCTTATCTTGCCGGTGCCGGTGGCGCAGTTGCAGATGGAGCATGAGTAGCAGCCCTCGTACCACCACCGGGCCTCGCCCGCCTTGTAGTCGTCGTAGACTGCCGTGTTCCTGGCGTGCTCGGACCAGCCGCCCACCGCCACCCTCCGGGCACCCGGGTCCCGGGCCTCCACCTTCCGGGGCCCTGAGCTCAGGTAGCTGAGGCGGGCGTACAGCTCCCTGAGAGCCTCCGGGTCGGCGACGCGTATGCCGCCGGTGCCCCGTACAGCCACGGCCTTGAGGTTCTTGCTGCCCATGACGCCGCCGAACCCGCCCTGGCCGAACGCCACGTTGCTGTCGCTGGAGACCACGGCTACCCGGGAAAGGTTCTCCCCTGCCGGCCCTATGAGGAGCACCTTCGCGTCGTCGCCGTGCCTCTCCCATATCCTCCGCTGCGCGGCGTGGGTGTCCAGGCCCCAGATATACCCCGAGGCGGGGCGGATCTCCACCGCGTCGTCCGTGATCCATACGTAGGAAGGCTCCGATGCCCGTCCTGCGATCACCAGGCCGTCGTAGCCCGCGAACTTGAGCTCGGGTCCCCAGTGGCCGCCGGCGCTGGAACGCACGTAAGACTCCACGGGGTAGGTCTGGGGCGCCTTCCCCACCATGGTCATCCGGGCAGACCCCACGGCCAGGCACCCCGTCGCCGGCCCCGTCATCACTATGAGCCTGTTCTCCGGGTCGAAGGCCCCGCAGCCGGGGGGCACCTCGTCCCAGTAGATCCTGGCGGCGACGCC
>CAZEMD010000201.1:0-4252 GCA_964513225.1 uncultured Candidatus Bathyarchaeia archaeon
GCTACGGCGCCAAGAACCTGGAGGAGGTTTTCATGGAGGTGACCAACCACGACTAAGCTCACCTCCATCATAGTCAAGGAGATCAAGGAGCTCGTCCGAGACCCCAAGATACTCATAGGAGTCATACTCATGCCCATCATCATCTTCCCGGTCATGGGCGGCGCCATCAGGATAAGCCAGGAGTCGGTGCAGAGGGCCGTCGTCGGCGCCAGCTTCGCCGTCTACACGGACGACGAAGGGTTCGTCACGGAGGCGCTTCTGGAGTACCTCTACAGCAACAACAACATCGTAGTCCCCATCGAGGCAGCCAGCCTGGAGGACGCCCTGAGACAGTTCCAGGACACAGACAGCAACGCCCTCATCTACATTCCCCGGGGCTACAACGACAACCTCACCAAGAGCATGAGCGGCGAGCTAATGGTGTACGCCAACCTGAGGAAACTGAACATGGCCGAGACCCAGAGCACTAACGTGGTGAGCAGCCTCATCAACTACTACAACTACTACTTCAGCCTCGAAAAGATCAGGACGCTGCTAGAGCAGACGGGGGCGACGGGCACCCCGGAGGCCATCAGGAGTCCCATATCAGTGAGGTACGCGTCGATTCTGAAGGGCACGGTGCTGGACATCCCGCCCACCAGCATCATAAACCTGGTGATGAGCCAGAGCATAATGCTGCCAATCATGGTGATGATGATGGTCATGTTCGCGATACAGATGGCCGCCACAAGCATAGCGCTGGAGAAGGAGCAGAAGACCCTGGAGACCCTGATGACGCTGCCCGTGAGCCGCCTCACCGTGCTGGCGGGGAAGCTCAGCGGAAGCATCGTCATCGCCGTGGCTGGCTCCGTCAGCTACCTCATCGGGTTCGGGTACTACATGAACTCGGCTTTCGCCTTCGTACCGGAGGCAACCACCATGAGCATCGACGAGGTGAGCGTAGGCATCACGCCGTTCGGGATGCTCCTCGTGGGGGTGGTCATCTTCGTCACTCTGGTCTCGGCGCTGGCCATGGCGTTGAGCATCGCGGTCTTCGCGGACAACGTCCGCAGCGCCCAGAGCTTCACCGGGATACTCATCACCCCAATAATGATCCCGGCGATAATCCTCATGTTCAGCGACATAGACATGCTGCCTCAGGGCGTACAGTGGGTGCTACTGGTGATACCTTACACCCACAGCATCATAGCCACCAAGGCCGCGTTCCTCGGAGACTACTTCGTCGTCATAAGAAGCATCGCGTTCATCAGCGTGTGGACCTTCGCGGTGCTGTACGTCGCGGCCAAGATATTCAGCACCGAGCGGATAATAACGGCGAGGTTCTCCCTCGGCGACGTAAGAAAGAGGCTCAGGCTGAAAAGGTAGACGCGGGGATGGCTCAGCCTTTACTTAAGATTTAAATAACATCTTTTTTGGAGGATAATTATGAAGAGCTACGTGAAGATACTCGGGCCGCCGCTCCTCGAAGCCATAAGATCGCTAGATAAGATCGCCGTGGAAATGGAGGACATCAGCGTAATGAACCCGCTGATACAGCTGGCTCCTTACGACGCCATGACCTCGGACGAGACGAGGGTGTACTTCGACGCCGTCGGCAGCGTCAAGCCCAGCCGATACGACTCCATCATAAGCAAGTCCGGTGAGTCCCTGGGCGAGTACGACTACTACTTCGAGTGGTTCCAGCGGCCGAGGATGAAGGACCTCGAGGTGCTGCTGGAGAAGATCGACGAGGCGCTGAATCCCCTCGGCTGCTGGTACGCCATAACGACGAAGTAGCCCCGGCTAAACCCCATATTTTTACCCGTTAACCAACGGTTTTGTGTTTGCCCTCTGTGGATACGCCCCAAAGCCTATTCGTTCCAGAGACCATTACTAGCCATGGTGACTTCTGGGCTAGTCTGCGTCGTGGGTTCCGGGTTTCTGGGGACCCAGATCGGGGTGACATGCGCTAGACACGGCTACGCTGTGAACATGTACGACATCTCAGAGGAGGCGCTGGCTTCCTCGTCTGAGGCAGTCGAGAACTACGTCGAAGAATGGGTGGAAGACGGTGACATCACCGCAGAGAAGGGCCAATCCGTGAAGCTAAGAATATCCTACCATGGTAGCTTGGTGGAAGCCGCCTCAGACGCCGACGTCGTGATAGAGGCCGTCGTCGAGCGTCTCGACGTCAAGAGAGACGTCTTCAGTAGGCTGGACGAGGCGTGCCGCGGAGACGCCTTCATAGCCACGAACAGCTCGTCCATAAGGGTCTCGAAGATAGAGGACGCGACGAGCAGCCCCCACCGCGTACTCAACATGCACTTCTACGGGCACCCTTGGAGGCGGCGTATCGTCGAGCTAATGAGGGGCACATCCACGTCCGACGAGGTGATGGAGAAGGCGCGGGAGTTCTGCAGTAACATCGGAGTCTACCCGCTGATGGTGCTCAGGGAGAGCACGGGCTTCATCTTCAACAGGGTCTGGCGGGCCGTCAAGAAGGAGTGTCTCAGGGTCGTGGACCAGGGCGTGGCCTCCTTCGAGGACGTGGACAGGGCCTGGATTAGCCTATACGGGACTGAAACGGGGCCTTTCGGCATGATGGATAGGGTGGGGCTGGACGTGGTGAGAGACATCGAGATGGTCTACTACACGGAGTCGGGGGACCCCTCGGACGCGCCTCCGGCCGTCCTGCTCAGGAAGATCGAGCGGGGGGAGCTGGGGGTGAAGACCGGTAAAGGCTTCTATAGGTACCCCGATCCCAGCTACAAGGAGCCAGGGTGGCTCTATGGGGATGTGTGACTCTTACAGCTGAAGAACAAGCTTCATGAGCTCAACTCTGGAGCCCTCTACGTCTTCTTCTAAGGTGGCCTCGCGAGTGAACCCGTGCCTCAGGTAGAAGCTGATGGCTCTCTCGTTGATGCTCTCCGTCTTCACCATCATGGAACCGTATCCGTCATCCCTAGCTGCCTCAAGTGAGTGGTTTAACAGTCTGCTGCCGACGCCCGTCATGCTTTCGAGGACGATGATCCCGGATAGCTCGACCAGCTCGTCGCTTATCTTCCTGTTCGATGAGAACCCGACCACCCGTTCATTTTGTAACGCGATGAGGACTCTAGTGTCGTCCCTTTTGAGCAGGTCAGAGAGGAAACCGTGGCTGGCCAGGTGTTGCACGGTCTCATCGGTGGCTCCCGTCCATCCATGCGCCCCGGGTCCAGCCTCTTTCCACGCTTCATGCAGGAACTCGATGAGTCGTTCGACGTCTTTCTGGCGGGCTTCTTTTACGATCATCAGCCGGTCACCCCACGATCAAGCTATTATCGTTATTCATGTAAATGAATGCCTGAGGTTAGATGATTCACAGATTCAAGCCCAAGGTGTATTATCACACCTATGGCCCGAACGAGCCTGCGCACCACGTGAAGCCCGGCGACACAGTCGTCGCCACAACAGTGGACGCGGGAGGCAACGACGGCAAGGGGGACCCTATCCCCGACGAGATGAGGCAGAAGGCCCGGGGTACGTCCCTGAGTCGTTCCAACCCTTTGACGGGGCCCTTCTACGTCGAAGGCGCCGAGCCTGGGGACACGCTGGTGGTGGACATCCAGAGGATAACGCTCAACAGGGACTGGGCGTACTCGTCCATATTACCGGGGTTCGGCTCCCTCACCGAGGAGGCGCCCGGGAGAAGCCTGCTTCTGAACGATCCGCTTCCAAGCAAGAGGTACAGGTGGACGCTGGACGCGGAGAGAGGCGTAGGTACGACAGAGCTCCCGGGAAGCAAGATGGGTGAGGCTTCGATACCGCTTCACCCGTTCATAGGCAGCATCGGCGTCGCGCCGCGGTACGGCAGGGTGGAGATGTCGTTGGCGCCGGGGGAGTACGGGGGCAACATGGACTGCGTCGAGACCCGTGAAGGCGCGACGCTGCACCTGCCCGTGTTCGTCGAGGGAGGTTACCTCGTGTTCGGTGACGTCCACGCGGCCCAGGGCGACGGCGAGCTCTGCGGGGTGGCGTTGGAGACTTCCTCGGAGATCACGGTCAAGGTGGACGTGGTAAAAGGCAGGGCCATCGACTGGCCGAGGATTCTGGATGACGAGTGGATGATGACTGCGGGCAGCGGCAGGCCCCTCATGGAGGCGTACAAGATCGCCCACGTGGAGATGGTGAAGTGGCTCTGCGACGAGTACGGCTTCGACAGGTGGGACGCGTTACAGATGTTGTCGCAGGTGGGTCGATGCAGAGTAGGTAACGTGGTGGACCCCAACTACAC
>CAZEMD010000202.1:0-4237 GCA_964513225.1 uncultured Candidatus Bathyarchaeia archaeon
CGGCGTGGGCCAGGTGGCCCAGCCCGATGTTGAACGCGTCGCCGTCACCGGCGAACCCGATCACAGTGAGATCGTGGTTCGCCAGCTTGACGGCCGTCGCCGCCGGCAGCACCCTGCCGTGGATGGTGTGTATCCCGTTCACGTTTATATAGTCGGTGAACTTGCCGTGGCAGCCTATACCCGTCACAGCCACCACCTCCTCCCGCCTAAGCCCCAGGCCCACGAGGGCCTGCTTCACCGTCATGAGTATCGCGAAGTTGCCGCAGCCGGGGCACCACGTGTTGGCGGCCGGGGTCCCGAAGTCCTTCATGGATAACATCACGCCACCTCCAGTACCCTGTCACGTATCTCGTGGGGCGTGAACGCGCGGCCGTCGTACCGGAGAGCCACATGCTCGAAGCCGTAACCCGTGTTGAGTTTGATGAGGGTCCCCAGCGGGGACGCCCTGTTGTTCTCGACGAGGATCGTCTTGCCTTTTAGGTACTGGGGCAGGCCATCGGGGAAAGGCTCCACCACGGCCACCTGGACGTACCTCGCCTTGACTCCCTCGTTTTCGAGCATCCCTATGGCCTCGAGGGCGGGCCCCTTGGTGCTCCCCCACCCGACGAGGGTGATGTCGGGGTCCTCCGCGCCGTAGACCCTTATGGGCTCCAGCGCCTCGACCGCCTCCCTGATGCGGGGTGTCTTCCTGAACCTTTTGTCGACCATCATCCTCGTCAGTTCGGAGTCTGAGGTGCTGAACCCTCGTTCCACGTGCTCGTTGCTGTTGGCCAGCACCAGCGCGTTCAGCGTCCCCGGCGTGGCGCGGGGGCTGACGCCGTCCTCGGTGATCCTGTACCTGCCGTATTCGTCGTCGCCGCTCCACTCGGTGACCAGCTTGCCTCTGTCGATCTCGACCCTGGAGGCGTCGAAGGGCTCCGTGGTCTTGTGGCTCTCGACGACGTTCTTGTCCGTGAGCACGATGACGGGTATCTGGAACCTCTCCGCCAGATTGAACGCCTCGGCCGTCATATGGAAGCACTGGTCCACGTCGCCCGGCGCCAGCACCACGCGCTGGAACTCGCCGTGGGCGCCGTAGACGGCGAACAGCAGGTCGCCCTGGCCAGAGTAGGTAGCGAGGCCCGTGCTGGGGCCGGGGCGCTGGGCAAGCATCACCACCAAAGGCGTCTCCGTCATGGCCGCCAGGCTCAGGCCCTCCGTCATGAGGCAGAAGCCGCCTCCGCTGGTGGAGGTCATGGACCGCACCCCCGAGTAGCTCGCGCCCACAGCCATCAGTATGGCGCTTATCTCGCTCTCCGTCTGCACCACCGCTACGCCGCTCTCCGCGTCGTGGGCGAACATGTAGTGCAGCACCGGACTGGCCGGCGTCATGGGGTACGCCGAGTAGAACCTGCATCCGGCGGCCAACGCGCCGAGGGCCACAGCCTCGTTGCCCGTGAGCCATATCCTATCGGGGCGCGTCCCCGGCTCCACGGTGCACTGGAACCCATAGTCGTGCTCGGACACGTGCTCCCAGCCCCTCTGAAGCGCCTCCACATTCGTCTCCACGATCCGTGGCCTACCCTCGAAGGTCTCGGCGACCCCCTCCTTCAGCGTGTCGAGGCTGAGCCCGATGAGCGCGGCCACGGCGCCCAATGCGACGGTGTTCCTCATGATCTCCGGGCCTTCAAGCTCCTTCACGATCTCCGTCATGGGCACGGGGTAGAAGGCCACGTCGTCCCTCCCCGTCTCCCCGGGGTCGAACCCTTTCTCGTCGACGATGATGCCGCCGCCTTCGTTGACGCTGTCGAGGTGGATGGAGACGGTCTCCTCGTTCAACGCCACAAGGAGATCGGTGTGCGGCGTCGGGCTGTGCACCTCCCTGCTGGAGGCCCTCACCCTGTAGAAGTTGTGGCCTCCCCTGATGAGGCTCGGGTAGTCTATCTCCCCGAAGCAGTGGAACCCCGCCCTCATCAAAGCCTTCCCGAGGAGCATGCCGCTGCGGCTTATCCCCTGCCCCGCCTCGCCCCCGATGATTATGGAAACCGTGTCGTCCAATAACCCTGAACACTTCATCCCAAACACTCCTATAAAACCCAGAACATGAATACCCCGAGAAGCACGGTTAATATAGGTTTAGCATGGGTTGGCTGTTCTATTCGGAAAACATTTAAAACGTATAAACCGGCGTATCATGGGATAGGTGAAAGCATTGCCTACAATCACTGTTAGTGACGCTTGCGACGGAAGCGCCGTGTGCGTGGACGTCTGCCCCATGAACGTGTACGACCTCGTCGACAACAGGGCCGTCCCAGAGAGGGCCGACGACTGCATCATGTGCATGGCGTGCGTAAACGCATGCCCCAACCAGGCAATCACGGTCGAGGAGTAACCCCTCGAAACCTTTTTCCACTTATTTTTAATGTTTAGTGCTGCCTTACAGCTATAGCCCTCACTATGTCGGCGGTGTTCTCGGACCAGTCGGCGACGGTCTCGATGGCGTCGAGGAACTCGTTCAAAAGAATGAGCGCGCCGGTGGTGAACTCCGGGAACTCCAGAGACGCGAAGAGCTTCCTCGCCTCCCCGTAGAGGTCGTCGATGTTCTCCTCCAGCATCTCCACCTCGTTAGCCAGCGTCAGCGCCTTCCTGCCGTCCTTCGGTAGGGCTTTGATACACTGGGTCAGGACCTTGACGCAGTCCACGTTAGCCCTGACCATGTTCATGGTGGCTTCCTTCATCTCGTCAGGCGCCTTCTCGAAGGGGATGCTGTTGAGTATCCTGCCGGCCTCCTTGCTCCAGTCGGCGATCCAGTCCACGGCGCGAACCAGCTCCATTAGGTCGTCCCTCTCCTCGGGGAACATCTCGCCCTCGGTGAGCTCCTCCACCATGTTGCGGCGGAGCTCGTCTGCCTGCATCTCCATATCGGAGACGCTCATGTAGGACCTCTTGCACTTATCGTGGTCACACTCGGCCGCCGCCTCCACCATCTCGTAGAGGCTGTTCACCGCCTTCTGGGTCAGCTTGAGGTGGTCCTCCACCATCTTCAGGACCTTGTGCCCTCTCTTGGGTGCGAACCAGCCGAACAATCTCCTTGACAAGTTAAGCCAACAAATCTCTGTTGTACTATACTATATACTTTCCTTCCTCATCCTGTCTAGATCAAATGATAGTACAGGATGACGGCGGCAGGGATGACGTAGAACAACGCCGCGATCATCAGCGGTATCCTCGACGAAGACGAGACAAAGGCGGCCACACGCCTCACGAGCCTCGAGAACGGCTTGAGCAACGGCATGAAGAGCAACGCCCCCACCAGGTTTATGGTGAGGTGCACCAGCCAAACCCCGAGGCTGACGGGGTCGCCTGTAGCCAGCGCCGCTATCATCACGTCGAAGACGGTCCCGACGTTTGCGCCGAGGATGTAAGGCAGTATATGGTACTCGGCCCTGATGACGCCGCTGGAGGCCAGGGGAACCAGGAGCGAGACCATCACCGTGGTGCTGGGCACCATGAGCGTGAAGATTAAGCCGGCGGCGAACGCCCTAATCGGCCTCGAAAAAGTCATCCTTATCAGGTTCCAGCTCCGAGGCATGCTGAATATCGCCGTCATGTACCGTTCCACGGCAGCCAACGCGAGCACCAGTGAAAGCCCCCCCAACACCATACCGACCCACGGAGGAACGACCCCCAGAAGGGGATCCACCCAGGGAGTAGCAACGTCCAGCAGATCAGGCACCGCGTTCAGCCAAGACGCCCTGACGAAGATAGAGCTACCACGCCACGCGATCTTCGTGAAGACACCGTAGAAGAGCTCGACGGGGTAGAAGATGGCTAGGGTGAACAGGTTGTATAGCACGTGGCTCATGGTAACGTTGAACGCGGCCTCGCTCCCGCCCTGCCCCTTCATCCTCTCAAGCAGCGAGATGAGGAAAGGCGTGACGGTCGTCCCCATCTCCGCGCCTATCATGGTGGCCACCGCCAGCGATATGGGCAGCACACCGCTCGACGTGAAGGCAACCACTATGGAGTCGAACGCCCCTGAGCTTTGCAGCAACGCCGTGGATATCCAGCCCGCGAACACGCCGCTCGTGGTGTCACTGATCAGCAGCACGATCCTCTCCGCGAGGGCTTCACCCATGATGGTGGCAGACGACTTGATGAGCACGATGGCTGAGACGAAGAAGTATAGCGCCGTCAACGAGCCCAGGATGTTCCTAGCGTTGGATGCCAACGAGGAGATTACATAGTGATACGGATA
>CAZEMD010000203.1:0-4223 GCA_964513225.1 uncultured Candidatus Bathyarchaeia archaeon
ACGGAGCTGTAGCTGAGATTCCGATGGCTCATTAGCATCCCTGTGAGGCGGATCGCTTGGGGGAGGTCTCCCTTGACCTCCGGGTAGTATTTCCTCGCTATGACCTTGGACTGCTGGCTTGTGAGGCCGTGGCTCTCTATGGGCTCCCTGAAGTACCGCTTCAGCTGGGCCTTGTTCTCGGGGTCGCCGGAGTCCCTTACCTCGGCCATTATCCTCTCGGCGAGGTCACTCAAACGCCTCACCTATGGGGGCCGTGGCCAGCTGCATGGCCGAGTCCTTCTTGGAGATTATCACGGTCTTAACCCATGCGGGGTCCTGCTCTGGGTGGTCCAGCCTGTAGTGGGCGCCCCTGCTCTCACGTCTCATCATGGCGGCCCTTACTATCATCTCGGCCGCGTCCAGCGCCATGGGTATCTCTAGGGCGGGTATCATCTGTCTCCCGGGTTGGGCCATGAGCCTCCGGGTCGTGTCTCTCAGCTCCTGTATCTTCTCGAAGGCTTCTACGAGCATCTGGCTGTCCCTCACCACCCCGGCCTTCTCCCACATGGTCTCCCTGAGCACGTTCATGATCGATCCAGGGGTGTACCCGGTCTCCCGCCCGGTTAGCTTCTTGTAGTACTGTATTTCTTCATCGGCCAGTTCCTCGACTTCCTCGTGGCTAACGGTCTCGGCGTACTCGACCGCCTTTGCCGCGGCTCTGACCCCATAGACGGTGACGTCGGTGAGGGCGTTGCCGCCGTGCCTGTTGGCTCCGTGCACCCCGCCCACCACCTCGCCTGCCGCGAATAGCCCCTCCACGTCTGTCTCGCCCCAGGTGTTGGCCACCACGCCGCCCATGGTGTGGTGTGAGAGGGGGGCGACCCTGAAGGGGCGCTCGTGTGCCTGTAGCTTGTTCACGAAGAACTCGTAGCTTCCCATGCCGAAGAAGGTCCCGGGTTTGCTGTTTTTGACTACTTCGCGGCCGTCCACGAGGACCGCGCCCTCCACTCCGCCGCCCTTCATTATCTCCAGCATCATGGCCCTGGAGAGGAGGTCCCGGCTCCTCGCTATGTAGGGTCGCTCGGTGACTCCGTGCTTCTCGGGGATGTCTTCGCCGAGGACGTTCATTATCCTGCCTTCCTCGATGACGGGGCCGTCCACTAGGAGCGGCGGCGCGCCGGGCTCGGCGAGGGCGAGGGGGAAGAACTGGACGAACTCCATGTCCCGTAGCCTGGCGCCGGCGTGGTAGGCGAGGCTGTACCCGTCGCCCGTGGTCCTGATGGGGCAGTCGGTGCGCTTGTATAGGGCGCCGGCGCCGCCGGTGGCCAGTATGACTGCCTTGCACTGGAATACTGTGGGCTGCTTCTCGTCGCCGTTGTACCCCACCGCCCCGACTACCTTTCCGTCTTTCTTGAGGAGCCGTGTGACGATGGCGTTCTCGACGAACTCGACTCCGATCCCCCGGAGGTAGTCCACCATGGGGAGGGTGATTCCTTGGCCCAGCTTGGTGGTCTCGTCGCCGACGTGTATCCCTCCGCGGCGGACGTTGACCACCAGCCCGTATTTCTCCAGCTCCAGGACGCGTCTGCCCCCTTCCTCGGTGAGCACCTCGACGAGCTTGGGGTCGTTGACGCCTTTCCCGACGCTGAGGGTCCGTTCCCTGTGCTCGGCGGCGGTCATGCCTCCCACCGCGGCGAGGTAGCCGCTGCCCGCGACTATGGTGCAGTTGTTGTAGCCGGCGGGGCTCTTTGAGACCAGCAGCACGTCCGCCCCCTTCTCATGAGCCTCCACCGCGGCCCTCAAGCCTGCGCCGCCCGTGCCTATGACGAGTATATCCGAGGTGTAACGAAGAACCATGACGGTAGAACTATGGGGTTCACCGTATTTGAGTTACTCCTCGTGCAGGTACACCCGTTCCAGGCATATCTCCTCGGCGGTCTCACGGGTCACCACGGTCTCCACGCGGAGCCTCTCGTCGAAGTGGCTCAGGGTGTGCTGTATGCTGGGCAGGGTCAGGTTGCCGCAGAGCCCGTTGAGGAACATGCCGCAGTCCACCCCCACGTCCAGGAACGCCTCGTAGAAGGGGCACCTCCTGACGAGGAAGGTGACGCTCGCCTCGTCTCGGCTGTGCTCTGTTATCTCGGCTCCGGCGTCGGCCATGAACCTGCGGTAGACCTCGGCGCCCACGTCTAGGACATCCATGCCCGGGGGGAGCGTCCTCCTCATCTCCCGGGCCACTATGGCGCCCTGTCTCTCCGCGGCTTCGTCGAGCATCCTCAGGGCCTCGTCGGTGCCCAGCTCCTCGACGACCTCCATTATGTAAGCGATCTGGAGCACGTAGGCTCGCCTGACGCCTTCGAACATACAGCCTATCCCCCGTCGGCCCGGCTTTAAATGCTTTGAAAACCCCTAAATCCGTGTCGGTGGTACGTGTCTCCATGAAGGGGCGCTCAGTCGTCGAGGTGCTGGCCGTCTTCTCGTTTCTACAGCTGATCACCATACTGTTGGAGGGGGCGTCGGGCCTGATCCGTTGGGAGCGGCGGGTGCTGGGGTGGAGCTACTTCACGGGCTTCCTCATGGTCCTGGTGCCCATGTTGGCGTTGGTCCTCCGGAAGCGTGAGCTGGAGCCCCGCGGCTTGACTCTGCGTGGTTGGGAGACCAGCCTGGACGCTGGGCTTAAGGGGTGCCTCTTCCTTGTGGGGCCCCGGCTGCTACTCACGCTGCTGTCGTCCCGTGGGGCCGCCTACCGGTACGCGGACGGCTCCCTCGTGCTCTCGGTCACCATGTTTTTTGCGCTGTTCCTGCTCCTCAGGCATCTCACGGGGAAGAACTATAGGCCGTTCTCCTCCGTCAGGGTCCGCCTGCTCTTGGCCGCGTTGGTACTTGTGTTCCCGTTGGTCTTGGGGGCCGCGTTGGGGAGGCTGTCCCTCGGGGTGTTCTCTACGGTCCTGTGGCAGCTGGCTTTCGGCGGCTTCGCCGAGGAGCTCTTCTACCGGGGCTACATCCAGTCCACGGTGAACGAGGAGTATGGGCGGCCCTGGAGCGTCGAGGGCGTGGCCTATGGGCCGGGGCTCCTGGTCTCCTCTGCTCTGTACGGGCTGGACAGGGCGCTGAACACTTTCAGGCCGCTGCAGGGCGTCTTCGCCGTGTCGTGGAGCTGGGGGTTCTACGCCTTCAGCGTCGGCGTCTTCTACGGCTTCATCAGGGAGCACACCGGCGACATAGTGGGCTCGGGGGTCGCCAACGGGCTCATGGACGCGGTGGGGGAGGCCCTAAACGCGGTGTTCGGGCGGTAGCGTGGTCTGCAATGTTGTAGGTGGGCGACAGCTACACAGACCACGATTTAACGCCGGACCCCCTCAGCAAACACGGTACGAGTCTTGGATGCCGTAGGCGCCTCAGAGCAGATGCTGTCACACCTAGACAAGTTCAGGAGCATCTTCCGGGAGGTCATGAGGAAGTACAGGGTGATCTACGTGGGCTACGTGTTCAGCCTGGCCACGTTCTTCGCCACCGTCTACCTCAGCTACTTCGAGGTGCCCTGGATACGCGTGCTGTTCCAGACCTACTACCTTGAGCAGCTTGTCTTCGCCACCATGGTGTTCAGCGTGTTCATGCTCGTCTACTTCGTGCGTGAGCAGGAGAGGGTCAGGTACGAGATGAGGCTCACGGAGGAGCAGAAGATACGTGAGGGCGTCTGGATAGCTGAGCAGGAGATCAGGAACCAGATAATATTGATCAACCAGGCGACCCACATAGCGGAGAAGAGGAACGAGTTCAGCAGCGACTTGATCAACGTCATCAGGGACAACACCCGGAAGATGGAGAGGCACCTGGAGCTGCTTCAGAGGGACGACGCCGACCCCAGGGAGATAAGGGGCATGCTCGTCGAAGATGACAACTCCAGCATACAGGCGTATTAAGGATAGAAACCAGGCTGAAAAGGGTGGATGGGGGCTAGGCCTTCACCTTGTCGAGGTAGAGCTTCCTCTTGTAGAGGACGCCCATGACGTCGGCGGCCCTCTCGGGCGTCGTGTAGACGGGCACGTTCTCCTTCTCCAGTATCTTGGCTGACGCCCCAGCGACGTCCGCCGCCGGGTCGATGACGATGACGGGCTTGTCGTACTTGTTGTAGGTCTTGAGGAGGGTGCCGTTTATCCACTCGTACATGCCCTGGAGGTCTTCCTCCGGCACGTCGGGGAACATGGTCTTTATGATGCTGGTGCCCAGGCTGATGGTTATCA
>CAZEMD010000204.1:0-4190 GCA_964513225.1 uncultured Candidatus Bathyarchaeia archaeon
GGGGCTTCACCCTACCCATGCTCCAGGAGAAGGGTTTGACGCTTCCGGACATCATACAGATTTACAAGGAAGACAGGCTCGAGGAGCTTCAGGAGCTGCTTCCCCTCAGCGAAGCGATACTGGGCATGGCTGTGCACTTGCTGCCCAACCCCAAGGAGCACCAGCCTAGGAGGATAAGGCACATCTGGAAAGGGGAAGAAGACTCGGTGATGGGTAAGAACATGCTGGCCGTAAACCCAGACGGCCCCCTCGTCATATGCATATCCAACGTAATAATCGACCCTCAAGCCGGCGTGATAAGCACCGGGCGAGTCTTCAGCGGAACCATCAGGAGGGGAGACCACCTCAACTTGGTTGGCGCGGAGAAATGGGCTAAGGCTCAGCAGGTAAGCATCTACATGGGCGCTTACCGCGAGATAGTAGACGAGATACCTGCAGGTAACATAGTGGCCCTCATGGGGCTTAGCGAGGCAAGGGCAGGAGAGACGATAGTTTCGGACGACATCAGAGAAACTGCAACGCCTTTCGAGTCGATTAAGTATGTCTCGGACCCGGTTCTCACCATAGCCGTGGAGCCGAAGAAGCCCACGGATCTACCCCGCCTCATCGACGCCCTCCAGAAGATGAACATACAAGACCCCAACCTAGTGACCACCATAAACCAGGAGACCGGAGAGTACCTCATGGCAGGAATGGGTGAGCTGCATCTGGAGATCGCCGTCAAGGACATCAAGAGCCAGTACAACCTCGACATCATACAGAGCGAGCCCACGGTGGTATACCGGGAGGCCATAAGACAAGAAGCCGGGCCCTTCATGGGTAAGAGCCCCAACAAGCATAACAGGGTCTTCTTCAACTTCAAGCCACTGGACGATAACATTGTCCAACTAATCCGTGACGGCGAGCTCAGCGAGATACTTAGCTCTAGCCGAAGGGAGGACGTGCTTAGAGAGAAGGCGGGATGGACCCTCCGCGAGGCGCGGCGAGTGTTCGCCATCAACGAGAACGCCAACATGATGATAGACACCACCGTCGGCATCCAGGGGCTCAGGGAGGTCAAGCAGCACATAAGCGGTGGTTTCCAGTGGGCCCTCGCAAACGGGCCCCTTGCAGGCGAAATAGTCCGCGGCCTTCTAGTAGACATGGTGGATATAAAGCTCCACGAGGACCCGGTGCACCGCGGCCCAGCCCAGATGATGCCCGCTGTGAGGCAGGCGCTATTCGCGGGGATACTCAGCGCCGATCCCACTCTGCTTGAGCCCATCTACAAGATACAGGTGCGTGTACCAGCCACCGAGATGGGGAACGTCACAGGCCTACTCAGCAGAAAGCGGGGAAGCATACACAGCGTTGAACAGGACGGCCCCATAGTTAACGTCATAGGCATGGTGCCGGTGAGCGAGACTCTGGGCTTCAGCCAGGAGATGCGCGCTGCCACCAGCGGTACGGCTTTCTGGCAGATGACCTTCGACCACTGGTCACCCCTCCCCAACAGCATGCTGCTCGACATGATAAAGAAGATCAGGACGAGGAAGGGCATGAGCCCTGACCCGCCGAGGCCCAGCGAGTACATAGTCCGCGAGTAGCCCCCAAACTTTTTCCTTTCTACCAGCATATCTCATTCACCCGAGGCAGGCTTCATGTTCAAAAACCGTCAACAGCTACTAGAAAACGCTTCCACGGAGAAGCTTCGAAAGATGCGGGGTGACGCGCTGAACATATTGGAGGCAGCGTTAAACGCGGTAGACCCGAAAAACGCCGTAATTGAGAAACTGCAAGTAATAGAAGGAAACCTCGTGGTCGATGGCTTCACAAAACCTCTAAGCGATGTCAACAGGGTTCTGATCGTGGGAGGGGGAAAAGCCGGGGGCCCCATGACCGAGGCGGTGGAAGAGGTACTCGGAGACAAAATAGAGGGAGGTGTTGTGAACATACTAAGGGGCACCGAAACAAAGTACCGCGTGAACCGGGTGAAGCTTAACCCATCGTCCCACCCCATCCCAGATGAGAATGGCGTCAGAGGCGTCCGGGACATGATACGTCTCACATCAAACCTTTCTCCAGAAGACTTGGTGTTAGCTCTCATTTCAGGCGGTGGATCTTCTCTCATGCCGTTGCCTGCCGACGGTGTTTCCCTTGAAGACGTCAAAGACGTGACGGGGAGGTTGCTAAACTCAGGGGCTACAATCAACGAGTTGAACGTGGTCAGAAAACACGTATCAGCATTCAAAGGCGGACGGCTCGCAGCTAACTGTTACCCGGCTACCGTTGTCAGCCTCATACTCTCCGACGTCGTTGGCGATCCTCTAGACATCATCGCGTCGGGGCCTACGGCGCCAGATCCCTCTACCTACGAGATGGCGAAAGAGGTTCTAGACAGGCATGGAGTTTGGGGCTCCGTGAGCCCTTCGGTAAAGAAGAGGATCGAGCAGGGACTCATGGGTAAAGTGGCTGAAACCCCTAAACCCGGTGATCGGGTCTTCGATAAGGTTCACAACATAGTCGTCGCCAACAACCTAAAGGCGGCTGAAGTCGCTGCTGATAAGGCTGAGAAGCTTGGATATAATACTCAAGTTATCAGTACCTTTATTGAGGGGGAGGCGCGCCATGTGGGTACGGTGTACGCTGGGCTGGCGACAAGCCTCGCCGTTAACGATCTCCCTGTTCCCAAGCCTGGGGCTCTTCTGCTGGGCGGAGAGACCACGGTGACTGTCACAGGATCAGGCTTAGGCGGCAGGAACCAGGAACTCGCTTTGAGCACGCTCATGAAAATAGCGGGCCGTGACTGCGTGGTCTTTGCCCTCGGCTCTGATGGCATCGATGGACCAACAGACGCCGCCGGGGCCCTAGTGGATGGAGCATCGCTTGGCAGAGCACTCGCTAAGGGGTTGGACCCAGAGAAATACCTTGCAGAGAACGACTCACACAGCTTCTTTAAAGAGTTGGGTGACGCCGTTATTACGGGACCGACGGGAACTAACGTCAACGACTTGACGCTGATTCTGGCTGCTTGAGGTAGTTGTGATGCGTTCAGCCACGCGTAGAAAAAAACTAATCGAAGAGTTGAAGATGCTTCTGTCAGAGATCAGCGATCTGGTTGACGTGGTTGTTGTGGAGGGACCACGAGACATGGAGTCACTTAGGAGGCTAGGTTACCCCGGGGAAATCGTTACATGCGCCGCCACCGGCGTAAACGACTACGATTTGATGACGGAGGTAGCGGTTAATTATAGCCGTGTTTTGATCTTAACGGATTTCGATCAGGAGGGGACCACGCTAAACAGGCGTTTCGCTGAATTGCTGGAGCATGAAGGCGTTAAAGTCGAGAAGGGGCTTAGAAGGAGGGTGGGCAGGCTCACCGCGTCCCTCGGCATATACGCGATAGAGGCTATGGACAACATCATGGACGCTGCAGAACGTGACGTTTAGAGTGTTTTTATAAACAGCCCCGTATTCAGTGTCTTGTCCATCGATGACCGAGCAGCTGATCCATGCATCGCAGTCCAAGGCAATACTGTGCATGCTTAAGACCGACGTCCACGACCACACCATATACAGGATAAAACTGGACGAGCTGAACAGCTTAGTCGAGACCCTGGGAATAGATGTAGTGGGCGAGGTGATACAGAGCAGGTATAGGCCTTTCTCCAAGTTCTTCGTCGGCAGCGGCAAGGTGAAGGAGCTGGGGCGTAAGGTGAGGCGGCTGGGAGTCGACCTTGTGATCTTCTATAACATACTCAAGAGCAGCCAGAAGCTGAACCTCATACGTGCGCTGAACTGCGACGTGATAGACCGCTACGAGCTAACGCTGGAGATATTCGACCAGATGGCGTCCGACCGACTCAGCAAGCTCCAGATACAGGCAGCGCGGCTGGAGAAGCAGGCCCCCTTCTACAAGCTCCAAGCCTCCATCAACTACAGGTACGACAGGCCTTTCTTCCGGGCCGGCGGCGAGTACGCGTTCCACGGCCAGATGAGGGAGCTGAGCAGGAACCAGGCCAGGGTCCGAGAGGAGATCGATAAGCTCATCGAGGAGAAGAACCAGCGTATATGGAACAGGCGGAAGCTCGGGTACCCTGTGGTCTGCATCGCCGGGTTCTACAACGCCGGTAAGACCAGTCTATTCAACGCCGTGACGGGGGACAACAAGCCCGTCAGCGACAGACCCTTCACGACGCTCTCCAGCAAGT